>JAILGH010000099.1 GCA_024697025.1 Pseudobutyrivibrio sp. | reverse complement strand
CTAACGGAGGAATACACTTCAGAAGGTAAGGCTGTGCCAACAGATGTTGATATTGAAAAATCTCTTATGGATTTTTATAGGAGAAATATGGCCGCAGGGACGTATGTTTCTTGGCTCGCATTTGATGGGGATAAGATAGTTGGAACAAGCGGAATGTCTTTTGCCCAAAAACCTCCATATTTCACCTGTCCTACAGGAAGATTAGGAATCTTATCTAGCATGTATACTAATCCAGATTATCGAAGGAAGGGAATTGCCACTAGCCTTCTTGATAGGGTGGTGAAAGAGGCAAAAGATTACGGATGCGGCACTATTTATATCACGGCTTCTGATGCAGGGGTTAAGCTCTATGAAGCATACGGATTTAAACATAATGGCAATTTTATGCAGTACAATTTTTAATGGTCTCTAGGGACGGGGTTATAGGGCCAAAACGAAAATGGACCACTAACCCCGTCCCCTAGGTCCATATGTGAGGGATTAAGAATGCGGAAGAATGGATGCGTGAAAGTTGGCAATACAGACATGTATTATGTAGCTTTTGGTAAAGGAAAAAAGTACTTGATTGTACTGCCAGGATTGTCGGATGGCCTGTGGACAGTAAAGGGGAAAGCGTGGCTTTTAGCTGGTAGTTATAAACACTTTTTCAATGATTATACAGTTTACATGTTCAGCAGAAAAAATGAGCTTCCTAATGATTATTCCATAAAGGAAATGGCGGATGATCAGGCTGAGGCAATAAAGATTCTTGGGATAGAAAAAGCTATTGTTATGGGAGTATCACAAGGTGGAATGGTGGCGCAGCTTTTAGCGGCAAACTATCCTGATTTTGTTGAGAAGTTAATTCTTGTGGTTACTGCACCATACGCAAATGGCACAGTTAAAAATGTTGTTTCGAGATGGATTGAAATGGCTAAGGTCGGCACGCACACAGAGCTTATGCTTGATACTGCTGAAAAAGTATATACGACTGAATTCAATGAAAAAAACAAGAGATTTCTTCCTTTGCTAGCACGTTTCACCAAGCCTTACAGCTATGACAGATTTTTAAAAAACGCATATGCGATATTAAATTTTGATGCACGACAGGATTTGGCTAAAATAAAATGTCCAACATATATAATGGCAGGAAATTGTGATAACACTGTTGGAAATGAAGCTCCATATGAATTAAAGGAGGGCATAACCAATAGTAATATGTTGATTTTTGAAGGTTTAGGGCATGGACTGTTTGAGGAAGATAAAAGCTTTTATGACAAGGTTTTAGATTTTTGTAATCAATAGCCTTAGTAGAAAGTAGGTTTTAAAATGGACCACTAACCCCGTCCCCTAGGTCCATAGAGGAGAAGATTATGAATGAGTTATGCAAAATCATTAAAGAAACAGTTAAACCAAATTTTCTAAACATAAGGACATCAATCCAAACCTATGATAGGGATGCGTTGTGTTATGGGGCGCCTTGTTGGAGATGGGTTTACCATGCGCTGCATTCAGCAGATAAGTGGTTTATAAATCCATTTGACTACGATGAGCCTGCATTTCATGTTGAAGGAATGGATGACCCAGAAAAGCAATGTGAAAAGGTCTTATCTGATGATGAGTTATTAGAATATCTAGATTATATTGAGAAGAAGACCTATGATTACTTGGATTCATTAACAGATGATATGCTTTATGAGAAGCCAGAAGGTTCTAGATACACCCGAATGGAACTTATCCTGCGGCAGTTTAGGCATATTTCATTTCATACTGGAATGTTGAATGGACAAACAATTTTGGAAAAGGGTGAATTCCCAATGTGGGTATCTGAAACATCCAAGTATGTTGATGATGGAATCTTCTTTGGAAGATACCGTAAAGGTAAGATTCAACTATAATGTAGAGGTTTTTATGACTATGAAATTGTTAGCAAAAGGAAATACTGCAGAAATATATGAGTATGGTGACAATCTAGTTTGTAAAATGTTTTATCCGAATTATCCAGCTGAATATATCGAGCATGAGTTTACTAATGCAAATTTGGCATGGAAATTAGGGATTAGAACACCTAAGGCACATGAGATTATCAAAGAAGATAATCGACAGGGGATTGTATTTGATAGAGTTTTTGGTGAAGAGCTATCTACAAGATTTTTCAGTGCAAATGAGATGGAAAAAGATTTGTTGCTTGATAGGTTCGTGGGATTTCACGAGCAACTAATGTTGTATCACACAGATGAGGCTATTTCATATAAAGATTTTTTTAGAATGCTATCATCAGATGATGAGACTAATTCTAAAATTAACGCATTAGAGGATGGTAATTGTTTTATCCACGGTGATTTTCATCTAAATAATGTGCTGGTTGATGATAATAATAATTTTGTGTTGATTGACATGATGAATGTATGCAAGGGAACAAAATTATATGATGTAGCTAGAACCTACTTTTTGTTAAGTTATGATAAAAGCATCCAAGCAAAATACTTGGAAAAAATGGGATGTTCTGTACAAGATATCAGGCCATATCTAGATGTGATTCAAGAAGTTCGAGCAAAAGAATTAAATATATAAGGAGAAGAAATGTACCCAACTAGACATGAGGCGGAAGAACTTCTTAAAGAAGCTGAACAACTTAATCCAGGTCCATGGGGAGACCACAGCAGAACGGTGGCTCATTGTGCCCAGTGTATTGCTGCCCAATGTGGCTTGAACTCTGATAAGGCGTATGTTGTTGGATTGTTGCATGATATTGGAAGAAGATTCGGCAAACGACATTTAGGCCATGTTTCTGATGGATATTCATATATGATGTCTTTAGGATATGATGATGTTGCTAGAGTTTGTCTTACACATTCCTTTAACGGGAAAAGTATCGATGCATATGTTGGAAATTTAGACACAACAGATGAAGAGACTGAACTAATAAAAAATGAATTAGCTAAAATAAATCTTGATGAATATGATAAGCTGATTCAGCTTTGCGATTCTATTGGCGGTGCAGAAGGTGTTATGGATATCATTGATAGAATGAACGATGTCAAAAGCCGCTATGGATACTATGATCCAGAAAAATGGAATACTAATCTAGCTTTAAAAGATTATTTTGAAGAAAAGATGGGGCAGGATATTTACGCTGTCGTTGATAAAGAAACTTTTAAACCAAGCATTTATTAGATTAATGTATATGGAGGGGAGACATGGACAAGGAAAAAGTGATTGCTGCAATTGAGGCGAAATTCGATGAATTAAAACGCGCTCTTGAGGTGGATGATTTAGCTAAGATTAAAGAACTTGCGCTAGAGATGCATGCAATGGTTCATCCTGCAGAAGTTTCAGGACTATCTGAGAAGACCATCGCGGATTTTGTATTGGATTACATGATGGAGGGGAATCAGAATATGATTGTCCCTAGAGAAACTTGGGATGTGGATCTTAAGTATGCTGGCGCGGCGGATGTCACTATTTGTTGGCAGTTTTGGCATACATATAGAATAGAGGATTTGGTCAGCAATATTTTGATGGTTGATGGCAAGCAGATTTTTAATGCTGATTGGCAAAAAAGAATCGGAACATCAATTTCTGATACCGGAAATGCCTTAGAGCCAAATGAGCTTATGGCTTGGAGCAAAGCGATTAATGCAAGTGAGCTTCGCAATTACATGATAGAAGTTGGCAAGAATACTCGCCGCATTATTTCTGAGCTTTCACTTGAGCAGATTAAGTCCATGGTTCCAGAGGAATGGGTTATGCGAATTTTAGAAGAAGGCGGTGTCACTACAGATTTTCGCTCGGTATGGCTTTTGGTATTTTGGGGCAGGCTTACTGTAGGTGGGATGATTTTAACTCCAATGACATCTCATCATATGATGCATCTGCCTACAAGTGTGGACAAGATTCTTGAAAATGGCTGATAAATACTGATGTAGACACACTGTGTCTTGTTTTGAATACGGCATTATTCTCGCTCTGTGTCGTGTTCGTAAAAGGGCATAGTTGATACTATTTGCTTAGAAAGGAGGGGGCAAAGCTATATGAATCAACAAAAAATTGGTAGCTTTTTAAAAGAACTTCGCAAGCAAAAGGGTATTACTCAAGAACAACTTGCAGAACATTTTGGAGTATCAAACAGGTCAGTTTCTCGTTGGGAAAATGGTAATAATATGCCAGATATGGATATTTTAATTGAAATCTCTGATTATTATGACGTGGACTTACGAGAAATACTCAATGGAGAAAGGAAGGGCGAGACTATGAATAATGAAGTAAAGGATACAGTATTACAGGCGGTTGATTACACAAATACAGAAAATGAAAAATATAATAGACGCGTAGGAATTTGCAATGCAATTGGATTTGTACTATTGATAGTGTATATGATTTTTCGCGATACCCAGATATACGAAGAGAATCAGTTAGTAGAGAATGTAGTTTCAGCAATGCAGGGCATGGCAATAGGAATGTTATTTGTGGGACTTATTATGTCTAGCCACTATGGAGTAAAAATCCGGGCATTTAAGAGAAGACTATTGAGAAAAAATAAGTAGTAATAGCATTCATTTGAAAAATGCTAAGAAAGAAAAATTTATAATGACAGAAAAATTTGACTTAAATATTAGAACAATGACAATAGACGACTATGAAAGAGTTTATGATTTATGGATTAATACTCCTGGCATGGGCCTTAATTCTATTGATGATAGTAGAGGTGGAATTGAAAAATATTTAAAACGCAATCCCACCTCTTGTTTTGTTGCAGAAAGTGATGACAAAATAGTAGGTGTGATTATCTCAGGTCATGATGGCAGAAGAGGATACATATATCACACGGCAGTGCTTCAACAATATCGCAAGCTTGGGATTGCAAAATGTTTGGTGGATAAGGCTATTGAGGCACTTGATAAAGAAGGGATTAATAAGGTGGCTTTAGTTGCTTTTAATAAAAATGAAATTGGAAATAGCTTTTGGGAAAATATTGGATTTGATGAAAGGACTGATTTAGTATACCGAAATAAGAATATTCATGAGTTAGACAGAATAGATACGTGATAGAATAATTTTATGAAATAAACGTTGCTAGCATTTTTTCAGGGAGGGTATGTATGGATTACAGAATAACAGATGATAAAAGCAAGATAAAAAGTGCTGATGTACAAAGGCTTCTTAGTACCACATACTGGGCGGATAAGCGTCCACTAGAACAAATAGAAAAATCCATGGCTAATTCAGCTTGTTTTGGTATATTAGATGACAGTGATGGATTGATTGGATTTGCTCGTGTGATTAGTGATTTTGCAACCACATATTATTTATGTGATGTGATAATAGATTCTGATTATCGTAAACACGGATTAGGTAAAGAGCTAGTGTCATATATAGTTTCTCTTCCTGAGTACCAAAATATTCGAGGGATTCTTATGACTAAAGATGCCCATGGTTTGTATGAAAAATATGGATTTGAAAAGATAGAAGGAAGAGCAATGTCAAAACCGGTAAAAAGATAAGGAGGAGACATGGTCGAGATAAAGGCAATATTAGGGGATATTACAAAGCAAACTGATGTAGAGGCTATCGTAAATGCGGCAAACAATTCTCTTCTTGGAGGTGGCGGAGTTGATGGAGCAATTCATAGGGCGGCAGGGCCAGAATTACTTGCTGAATGTAGAACACTGCACGGTTGCGAAACAGGGCAGGCCAAGATTACAGGCGCATACAATCTGCCATGTAAATATGTTATTCATACAGTTGGACCTATATGGCATGGAGGCGGTAATGATGAACCGGCGTTGCTGAGGAATTGCTATGTGAATTCACTAGAGATTGCCTTGAATAAGGGGATACGTACAGTCGCTTTCCCATCTATTTCTACGGGAGTATATTCTTATCCTTTACAGGAGGCTGCAATAATAGCGGTAACTGCTGTTATTGATTTTGTTAAGGTTCATCCAAGTGAGTTTAACTTGATAGAGTGGGTATGCTTTGATGAATATACTTTAGAGGCATATAATAAAGTTTTGCGAGAAAGGAATTACTAGTTATGAAGAAAAAAGGAATTGTGGTAGTTTGTTTGTTGGTGTCTTTAGTTGGTTGTGGGAACATGCCAAATGACAAGGAACAAGTTGTTGAACAGTCAAAGGAAGAGTCGGAAAGTGTTGAATTATCAAAGGAAGAGTTAGCGACCATAGAAAAAGATTTTAATGAATATCAGCCCAATTTTTATATAGAATATTTAAAATCTGAATTTGATACTGAAAGTGAAATAAAAGACATTGAAGAAACTATAGATTTTATAAAAGAAACTCCATCGGAACTAAAAGGAATATGCGGTAAATATAAATGTGTTTCCGGTACCAAGGAAGGAAATTTGTACAAGGTTCATTTAGACGTAATTGAATTTGATAATTGGGGGGATGTTGTTTTTCCACCAAGAGATATTACTTTCAAAAAGAATAAAGATGGCTATGAGTTCGTTTCAAATAGATTCGATTGGGCTTCAGAAAGTAATTTAGATGTAGCATATGAGGTTGATATGCCTGAGCTTGACGGAACAACAAATTTT
>JAILGH010000091.1 GCA_024697025.1 Pseudobutyrivibrio sp. | reverse complement strand
ATATTACGTAAATATAAATGGCATCGATGTTGAGGCTCGATTTGATGAAGAATGTATAAATAGCATTTTTAAGCCTCTTTTACTTCACCTTGCTCAGCTTAATAAGGAAAAGGGAAAGAGGCTTTTAGTTATGCTTGCAGCTCCACCGGGTGCAGGAAAAAGCACTCTGGTGAGCTTTCTTGAAAGCATTTCAAAGGATATTATTCCTGAATGTAAGGTCCAAGCGATTGGAATGGATGGCTTTCACAGAAGACAGGAGTATCTCATTTCTCATTCTACTTTCGTTGATGGAGAAGAAGTCAGCATGGTTGATATCAAGGGCGCACCAATTACATTTGATATTGATAAGTTAAGAGAATATATAGAGAAGGCTCTGGTTCAGCCAAAGTTTTCGTGGCCTGTTTACGACAGGCATCTGCATAATCCAGTGGAGAATGCTATTACTATCGACTCAGATATTTTGCTGTTAGAGGGCAATTATCTTTTGCTGGATGAGGATGGATGGAAGGATATTTCTCGCTGGGCGGACTATACAATTTCCATTAAGGCTGCCCCTGAAATGCTTAGAGAGCGACTGATTGATCGCAAGGAAAAAAGTGGAAATACACGTGAAAAGGCAGAGCAATTTGTTGATTATAGTGATATGAGAAATGTAAGGCTTTGTCTGGAACATTCTAAGAAGGCGGATTTAGAATTGTATCTAAAATCCGATGGAAACTTTGAAGTAGGGGTGATTTAATCATGGCAGAAATACAGAGACTAAAGGAAATAGTAGAGACTCTCAGAAGTGAAAATGGATGTTCCTGGGATAAGGTGCAGACCCATATGAGCCTAAAGCCTGCCTGCATTGAAGAAGCCGCTGAGGTTATCAATGGAATAAATATTTTAAATGATACTGGGGACGCAGACAACCTCAAGGAAGAGCTAGGAGACTTGCTTTTGCAGGTAATGTTTCATAGCGTAATTGCCGAGGAGGAAGGCTTGTTTACATTTGAGGATGTAGCAAAGGTGGTCTCCGACAAGATGGTCAGGAGGCATCCACATGTGTTTAGTGGAGTCACCTATGAATCAAAGGAAGCTCAGCACAAAGCGTGGGAGGAGATAAAGAGGGCTGAAAAAGAAGGCAAAAATGATTATTCAGATTATCTGCCGAGAGCCTTTGAGGAATCAAAGCAGTTAATTGATAAGGCAAAAGAAAGGAAAGGACTTTGAATTAGCGATTCAAAGTAGAGGATAATGAAAATGAAAATTGAACACATTGCAATGTATGTAAATGAACTAGAGGAAGCTAGGGACTTTTTTGTAAAATATTTGGATGGACATTCTAATGATGGATACCACAACAAAAACACAGGATTTCGCTCATTTTTTATAAGCTTCGATGATGGGGCAAGAATAGAAATAATGAATAAGCCGGAAATGGTTGATAGCTACAAGGAATTAAATAGAACAGGTTATGCTCATATTGCTTTTAGTTTGGGCAGCAAGGAGAAAGTTGATGACTTGACTGCTAAGCTTAAGGCTGACGGCTATCAGGTGGTTAGTGGTCCGCGCACCACAGGAGATGGCTATTATGAAAGCTGCGTAGTTTCAATTGAAGCCAATCAAATAGAGTTAACAGTCTAAATACAAGGAGAAATGCTATGAAAAAGTTAGGCTTAGTAGGTGGAACTGGACCGGAATCCACCTTGATGTATTATAAGGAATTAAATTCTAAAATTGATGTTTTGACTGGCCAAAAAGCCATGCCGGATATAGCCATAGAAAGTGTTGATTTTAGAAGGGCATGGGACTATGTGGCCGATGGTGACTACGATAATCTTGCAAAGTACCTTTCTGAAAAAGTTAATTCATTAAAAAATTCTGGCTCAGAAGTAATTGCGCTTACCGCAGGCACTATGCACATTGTATTAGATGAAATTGAATCTGAAACTGGTGTAAATTTAGTCAGCATTCCAAAGGCTGTGTGTAACGAAGCTATTAGTCGTAATTATAGAAAAGTTGGATTGCTTGGCACGATTTTTACAATGGAAAAAGATTACATGAAAAATGATTTTGTGAAAGCAGACATTGAGGTTGTAGTTCCAGAAAAAGATGACAGAGAGTTGATTGCAAAAAGAATCCTTGAGGAGCTGGAGCTTGGTATAGTCAAGGAATCTACTAGGGATGAGTTCAACGCCATCATTGACAAGATGCGTGCAAATCATGGGATTGAAGCAGTTGTTTTGGGCTGCACAGAGATTCCTATTTTATTAAACGATGACAATTGCGTCTTGCCATGTCTTGATAGTGTAGATATACACATCAACGAATTAATAAAGCTTGTCACAGAGTAAGACTAGCTTACAGGCAGCTTAATCCTCACTAAATCTTCGTGAGGATTTGTCTTGGCGAGGCCAAGTTCAACTATCTTTCCGGAAACAGGGGCAAAACTTTTTTGCATATATTCGAAGGCTTGAAGCATTTGCTCCCCCGAAAGAGTCTTTCCAATGGTTACGTGTGGCATCCAAGAATGAGGCATGTAATATTTGCTTATGCTGGTATTTTCCACCGCCTCCATAGCCGCTACAAATTCTTGCTGTAGTTCATACAGATATTCATTAAGAACAGCACCAGTGTAAATTACATATGGCAGTAGTTGGCCAATAGAAGGAATCACAATATCCCCCGCCTTAAAGTTGCTGCAAGCTTGCCTGAAGGCTGACTCCAAGTCGTTGCCACTCATAGCCTCAACACTTGTTATAGTCAAATGCGGTGGCACATTATTTCTAATCATAAAATCATTTCCAGTTATCTGGGCCACCCCGTTAATATATCTATTTAAAATCTTATTAGTATTCTCATCAAAATATGCAGAAATCAGATACATAATAACCTCCCGCCTTAATAATATTGTACCATAGATTACTGCCTTCCTTCGCAAAACATAAGTGTTACTATTCACAGTCTCTAATATATTGATATGGGACACCTTCTACTATGTAGGTATAGGTTCAATCACAGAATAATGATTCTCTATAGTTGCTGCATGTAGCTTTCTTTATTGTGGGTGTTCTTTCAATTATTTGCACTTATATCGCTACAGTATGTATGGCTCAGACACACACTATTTAAAGTGGATTCCCCTATAAAGGTATATGGACCCTAGTTGCCTGATTTGTGAAATGAATCTAGTGAAATAGAAAATGAATTTTGAAAGATATGGGCAGACCGAGCCATGGACGGCGAGGTCAAGGAAAGTTGAACATGGATGTGAATCTTGACTGGTGCCCATATCTACAAAAATCATTTTCTCAATTACACTTGATGAATGTAACATGAAGGCAACTAGGGTCCATATAACTTATAGGGGAATTATGTAATCTCCAAGTGTCTGAGTCATACATACAGTAGCTTCAAAGTGCAAAATCAATGAAAGGACACCCACTTAAAGCTACATTTGCAGCAACAAGAGAATCTATTATTCTGTTCAAATTCACCTATACCTACATAATAGAAGGTGTCCCCATACATAATGCCAAAGGACTGTGAATAGTAGCTATGAAGTCTGTGGGATGAAGGAAGGTAGAACTAAATAAATATCACAAAAAGCGGTGGAAATTATGCTATAATACTCACGCAACCACAATTGAATTGGGCGCTTACCAATAGCGATTTTAAGATATAAAGGAGACAGACATGTACGATAAGATTTCAAGGTTATTGATGTATGGCGATTTAACAGAAGACAGCATACTTTATCAGCTTGGCCAGGCCATCGACCAGATTGAATCAGGCGATTACAGCAAAAGAGAGGTCACTCGCGAGATTAATGCCATTTCAAAGAAGCTTTTAATGCTCGCTACAGATTATGGCTTTGACGACAATCTCTGGCACAATTACATAGCCTTTTATATTATCAACAATGAGAATCCATTTTCCCTTGTTACAGAAAAGACTGATGTTAAGCCAGGTTCAGTAAACTATCTTGTAGAAAATGATTTTAAGATTCTCAAGGATTTATTTGACTATGATTTTTCTACAATAGAAAAGGAGCTTGGCATACAGTCATTTTCTATAATGACAAGCTATAGTGCCGTTCAGAAAAATGCCAACAGCTACAACAGAAACGTCAGCGAAAAGGTACGCAATCTTTCAAAGGCCTTAGAGGCAACCACAGATGAAAAGGGATTCTTTAACGTAATTACGGATTTCTACAAGGCCTATGGTGTAGGCATGTTTGGCCTTAACAAGGCATTTCGTATAGAAGAAAAGGGCGAAAACGACATCAAATTTGTTCCAATCAACAACATGGACGAGGTTGTGCTTGATGATTTGATTGGATACGAGTATCAAAAGCAGCAGCTTATCGCAAATACGGAGAGCTTTGTACAGGGCAAAAAGGCCAACAATGTTCTGCTTTTTGGTGATAGCGGTACAGGTAAGTCCACAAGTATCAAGGCTATTGTAAATCAGTATTACGACAAGGGCCTTCGCATGATAGAGATTTACAAGCACCAGTTTAGATATCTGTCCAAGATAATTGCAAGTATCAAGAATCGCAATTACAAATACATTATTTACATGGATGACCTTTCTTTTGAGGAGCATGAGATTGAATATAAGTTCCTTAAGGCGGTTATCGAAGGTGGTGTTGAGACCAAGCCGGACAACATTTTGATTTACGCAACTTCTAACCGTCGCCATCTTATCAAAGAGACATGGAATGACAGAAATGATCAAAGCAATGCAGACGACCGTCATCATTCAGATACAGTGGAAGAGAAGCTTTCGCTTGTACACCGTTTTGGTGTGACAATAAGCTACTCAAAGCCAATGCAAAAGGAATACATCGACATTGTTCTTGGCTTGGCTAAGCGTGCCAACATCCAAATGCCAGAGGAGGAGCTTATAGCTCAAGCTAAGGTATTTGAGTTGGAGCAGGGCGGATTGTCAGGAAGAACAGCCCAGCAGTTTATTAATTACATTAGTTCGAAGTAATGAAAAGTTTACATAAATAATTTTCTTACGAACCAAAACAAGAGAGATTTTACCAATAAAAAACAGCCACCTAAGGATTAACCTAGGTGGCTGAAATTATTTAAACTAGAACTGTACAGTCTTAGGTGCACCAGCGAATGATGCGAAAGTAGCAGTTGCGTTCTTGAAGTAAAGAACCTCTGTGTTGTCATCCTCAGCAGAATACATAGCCTTAAGATTTGGATGAGCCTCAAGCATGCTAGCCTTTGCCTCAACTCTGTCGTCGCGAACTAACTCGCCGGCAACACGTACCCATGTACCCTCAGCGAATCCGCAGATTTCAACCTTAGGATTCTTCTGAATCTGCTTTGAAACATCCTTAGACTTTGCAGTCTGGATATAGAGCTTTCCTTCGAAAATATTAGCTGTTCCAAAAGGACGAACTCTTGGCTGATCGCCATCTACTGTGGCAAGATAATATGTACCACATTTCTTTAAAAATTCTAAAACTTCTTCCATTTTACCCTCCTTCATGAAAGTATATTTCTCAACGAGATAACAATTGAATTCTCGCAAGAGTAGAATTAATACTACAAAAATAGATTTTGCACAATTTATTATAAGTTATCAATAGAAGATTTACAATAAACATGTTATTTTTATTTGTGGTGAAAAGTGATTTCATATTATAATTAATTTTGATACCAAAGATTTATTGACGCAAAATAATAGTACAGAATAAGGAATAGACATGAATAAAGAGACTAAAAACGAAGTGACTTTTTTTACCTTCGACTTATTAAAAAATAAAAATCTAAAGCACGGCTTTTCCACTAGATTAGGCGGAATCAGTACTGGCGTGTACGACTCAATGAACCTTGGATTTGGCCGTGGTGATAGTGATGAAAACGTCCATGAGAATTTCAGGCGAATGGCCAAGGCCTTGGATATGAACTATGAGCGCATGTGTCTTTCAAAGCAGACCCACACCACAAATGTGATAGTGGTGGAGGAGAAGGACGCAGGAAATGGCATCAAAAGGCCACTTCCTTATGATGACGTGGATGGCTTGATTACAAACGTAAAGGACATGCCACTGGTTACATTTTACGCAGACTGTGTGCCTTTATTTTTCTATGACCCGGTAAATGAAGTGGTGGCCTTGTCCCACTCTGGCTGGAGAGGAACAGTTGGCAAAATCGGCAAAGTCACAATAGAAAAGATGACAGCTTCCTTTGGCTCCAATCCAAAGGATGTGCTTTGCTGCGTTGCACCAAGCATTTGCAAGGATTGCTACGAAGTAAGCTCAGATGTAGCAGAGGAGTTTATAAAGGCCTTTGGGCAGGAGAACAAGGACAGGCTTCTTAGGCCATCTATTTTCAATCCACAGGATAAGGATAAATATATGCTTGATTTGTGGCAGGCATGCAAGCTTGTATTTTTAGAGGCGGGCGTGCCAGAAGAAAATATCGAAATTACGAATTACTGTACAAGATGCAATCCGGACTTATTTTATTCTCACCGAATTATGGGGGCAAATCGAGGAAGTCTTGCAGCTTTTATATCATTGTAAAATATGGCAGATTATTGTCAGACTATGGTATTATAGTAGAAAGACTGACAGGAAGGTGATTGTATGGGGAATATGATTAATTACTTACAGGGGATGGATGAGTTAGCAGTCATCATTCGTCTGATTCTTGCCACTGTCTGTGGTAGTCTTATAGGTTGGGAGCGTATCGTCAGGCGCCATAGCGCCGGCATCAGGACCTTTTCTCTAGTTAGCCTAGGTTCTGCTGTGGCAACGGTGCTCAATCTTTATCTAGCGGCACTTCCAGGTTTTTCAGCAGATATTAGTCGTATACCGGCAGGTGTTGTAAGCGGCATCGGTTTCCTAGGTGCAGGTACAATTATCCTCACCGGAAGAAACCAGATTAAAGGCCTTACCACAGCTGCTTCCCTTTGGGTGGCTTCCTGCATGGGCATGGCATTTGGCGCAGGCTACATAGTGGTTGGCTTAGCATGTTTCGTCCTTGTTATGATTGCAAATCTAGTGCTTATGAAGGTGAGTCAGCAGATTGAGGAGTACAGCAGGTACGTAAGCATTTACATCGAGGTTGAAGAGACCAACGGTATCAAGAAGCTTAAAAAGCGGTTTGCTGATATGGGTTACATTATCCTTAGCATGAACAAGACAAAGGACAAGACCCTTTCAGGTTCAGACACTGCTTTGATGATAGAGTTAGATTTCAAAAGCAAGCATTCGCATCAAAAGCTGATGGATGAGCTCAACAATTTAGATTTTGTAAGTTATGTGGAGGAGGTTTAAATTATGATTAGAGATGGTAAGATTTGGATGGCAAATACTGAGAGTGGACAGCCGATTTTTATGCTTCCAAATAAGGCCAACCGTCACGGTCTTATCGCAGGTGCCACAGGTACTGGTAAGACTATCACATTAAAGGTTATGGCAGAGTCCTTTTCTGATATGGGGGTTCCAGTATTTCTTGCAGATGTAAAGGGTGACATTGCAGGAATGCTTTCGCCAGGCAAGGACAGCGAGGATATGCAAAAGCGTATCGCAAAGTTTGGCTTGGATGCCCATGGCTTTGAGTATCACAATTATCCAACAACTCTTTGGGATGTGTTTGGCAAAAATGGTATTCAGCTGAGGACAACTGTTACAGAGATGGGGCCAACACTTCTTTCAAGAATTATGGACCTTAATGATTTGCAGACAGATTTACTTACTATCGTTTTCAAGATTGCTGATGACAACAATCTTGCCCTCATAGACACTAAGGATTTAAAGGCGATGCTCAATGAGGTTGCTGAAAATAGCAAGGAGTACGAGGCAGAATACGGCCACATCAGCAAGGTCAGCATTGGCGCAATCCAGCGTGCAGTAGTTGCTTTGGAGTTGGCTGGCGGCGAGATTTTCTTTGGTGAGCCTGCTCTTGATATTAGAGATTGGTTTACAGTAGGAGAAAATGGCAGGGGAATGATTCACATTCTTGATAGCCAAAGCCTTATAAATAATGGCACACTTTACTCAATGTTTTTACTTTGGATGCTTTCAGAGCTTTTTGAAACTATGCCAGAGGTTGGCGACTTGGATAAGCCTAAGATGGTATTTTTCTTTGATGAGGCTCACTTGCTTTTCAAAGATACACCAAAGGCTCTTTTAGATAAAATCGAGCAGGTGGTTAAGCTTATTCGTTCAAAGGGAATCGGTGTTTACTTTGTAACTCAGAATCCTAGAGATATCCCAGATGGAGTTTTGGCGCAGCTTGGAAACAAGGTGCAGCACGCTCTTCATGCATACACACCATCTGATCAAAAGGCAGTTAAGGCTGCAGCAGATTCCTTCCGTGAGAATCCTGCCTTTAAGACTGCCGATGTAATCGAGGCTCTTGGAACAGGCGAGGCAGTTGCATCATTCCTTCAGGAGGATGGTACACCTTCTATAGTAGAAAAGGTATTTATTCTTCCTCCTCAGTCGCAGATGGGTGGAATTGATGACAGTGTAAGGGATTCAGCAATTAAATCGAGCGTCCTTTATTCTAAGTACGCTACAGCAGTAGATGCAGAGTCTGCTTACGAGATTCTTACTCGTCTTGGCGTTGAGAAAACGCAGGCGGCAGAGGCAGCCAAAGAAGCTGAAGAAGCTGCAAAGCAGCAGGCTAAGGAAGAGGCCGCAGCAGCAAAAGCAGCAGCCAAGGAGGCAGAAAAGGAAGCAAATCGCAAGAAGCGTGCCGTTAAATCAGTAGGTACTACAGTGGCAGGAACCATTGGCCGCGAGGTAGGCAAAAAGGTAGGAAAGCAGTTTGGTGGGAAATTTGGCCAGACCCTTGGTGGAAATACAGGTGCTCAGCTCTTTAGAGGTTTATTGAATACTCTTTTAAAAGGTTAAAATTTGACTATGTTGCTCATGATTGATAAAATGGGTCAGAGTTTTTATTTTACTCTGGAGAATATTTATTATGAGAAACAACGAAAATTATGAAAGACGAAGAAGACCCAATAAACGATCTAGAAGGGCTCGCAGAAGAAAAAGACAACGTAGGCTTTTTACAACCGGTGCATTGGCTTTATTAATAGCGTGCACCGTTGTGGGGGCCTATTTTTATTACGATTACGCAAGACGTGTTTATGACAAATGTGTAGTTGAATTGGGGTCAACAATTAAGGCAACAGATTTTTTAAAGGACCCATCACAGGAGGCATATTTTACATCTGATACAGATGTTCCAACTAACCAGGCTGGTACATTTAAAGTTGGCATCAAGACTGGTCACTACAGATATAGATGTAAATTAGAAGTAGTTGACACAGTGGCGCCAGAAGTTACTGTTAAGGATGTCACACGTATTATGTCAGAAAAGCCTTCAGCAACAGATTTTGTTAAGGAGGCAAAGGATTTATCTGGTCAGGTCAATGTATATTTTGCCAACGACATTAGCATGGATGCGTTAGGAGAATTCCCAGTTACGATTGTGGCTGAGGACCCATCAGGCAACAAGACAGAGAGCCAGGCTACACTTAAGATTGTTAACGAATACAACAAGGTACCACCAGTTTTCGAGGGACAGCTTGATAAGACTATATATACAGGCTCAGGCGTTAGCTACAAGACCGGTGTTGTTGCGATTGATGATGAGGATGCCAACGTAGATTTTACAGTTGATAGCAGCCAGGTAGATCTCGACACACCTGGTACTTATACTGTTACCTATTCTGCAACTGATTCAATGGGCAATGTAGGTACAGCCACAGGTACAATCACAGTTATTAAAAATGAGTACGGGCAGGGTCAGGTTGATGAGCTTGCTGACCAGGTATTGGCGCAAATCATTACTGATGGTATGTCAGATTATGATAAGGCCCAAGCTATTTTCAGTTGGGTGCAGATGAATATGGGATATTCTGAAAGCAATGACCACGACGATTGGCTCAAGGCTGCATACAACGCATTCACCAAAAGACACGGTGATTGCTACAATTATTTTGCAGTTAGTAAGGAGTTGCTTACTAGAGCAGGTATCAAGAATGAGGATATTGAAATCATTCCTACAGCAACACGTCACCATTACTGGAACGTTATAGATTGCGGAGAGGGATGGAGACATTTTGACACCACACCACGTGTAGACAAGACATTTAAGGGATTTTACCTTACAGATGCTGAGCTGACAGAGTACTCAACAACTCATAGGAATACCCACAATTTTGACAGGGATGTTTATACCTATTTTAATTAGGAGAATAATATGAAAAAGTTAGGAATAATTGGAGGCCTAGGGCCAATGGCCACAGCCTACTTTATGCGACGAATCATAGATATGACTGATGCCAAAACGGATCAGGAAAATATTGAGATGATAGTTTACAACTGTCCATCCATTCCAGATAGGACAGGCTATATTTTAGGGAAAAGCAAAGAGAGCCCACTTCCAAAAATGGTTGAGATTGCCAACAATCTAGAGCGGCAAAACATTGATTATATTGCAATGCCTTGTATTACAGCTCATTATTTTCACGACCAGTTAACTGACAGCGTTTACGTTCCAATTAGCAATGGAATCAAGGAGTCAGCAGAATACCTTAAAAAAGAAGGCATCAACAGAGTGGGAATTATGGCCACAGACGGCACTGCTCAGATGCATTTGTTTGATTCGGTTTTTAAAGATTATAATATTGAATGTGTATATCCAGATTCGGAAAGCCAAAAGCTTATTATGAGCATTATTTATGATGATGTTAAGGCAGGAAAGCCAGCATCCATGGATAATTTTTATTCTGTAAAAAAGCAGTTGATGGAAGCCGGAGCTCAGATTATAATTTTGGGTTGTACAGAGCTTTCAATTGTTAAAAGAGATAATGATATAGGGCCAAATGTCCTAGATATTATAGATGTATTAGCTCAAGATTGCGTCAAGAAATGCGCAGTTTTGCGAGATGAATACAAAGATTTAATTACAAAGTAATAGAGGTGTAGGATGCAAAACAACGTACTTGATTATTTGGAGGGGAGTTTACAGCGAGTTCCTAACAAGATAGCTTATGCAGATGATGAGGTTCAACTTTCATTTGCTAACGTCAAGAGAATCATGGATTCTGTAGGAACTGGCCTTATCAATAAAGGTTGTAAGAGGGAGCCAGTAATAGTGTTTATGAAGAAAAGTCCAAACACTATTGCAACATTTTTTGGTGTAATCAATGCAGGGTGCTACTATGTGCCTATCGACAGCGAGATGCCTGCTACCCGTATCAATCTTATTTTGGATAACTGCAAGCCTAGCGTAATTATTTGCGATGATACAACAGTAGAGATTGCGAAGGGATTTGACTATCAGGCTGATGTGGTTCTATTCTCAGAAATCAGTCAGACCAAGCCAGACGAGGCTGCACTTGCTGAAATCAGGAAAAAGGCAATCGATACAGACCCAATCTATATCGTATTTACTTCAGGCTCTACAGGAGTGCCTAAGGGGGTATGTGCTTGTCATCGTTCAGTTATCGATTACATTGAGCAGCTTTCAGAAACACTTGGATTTAGCGAGGACACCATTTTTGGTAACCAGACACCACTTTATTTTGATGCCTGCCTCAAGGAGCTTTATCCTACACTTAAGTTTGGTGCAACAACATATTTGATTCCACACTCATATTTCATGTTCCCAATAAAGCTTGTGGAATACATTAATGAGCACAATATCAACACTGTATGTTGGGTTGTATCGGCTCTTACAATGATTAGTGCCTTTGCAACATTTGATACAGTGGTGCCACATACACTTAAGACTATCGCTTTTGGTAGCGAGGTTTTCCCAATCAAGCAGTTTAGACTTTGGCGTGCAGCAGTTCCTGAGGCTAAGTTCTTTAACCTTTATGGACCAACAGAGGGTACTGGCATGTGCTGCTATTATCCAGTTGAGAGAGAATTTGCTGACGACGAGGTTATTCCAGTGGGATTCCCATTTAAGAACACAGAGATTCTTCTATTAAAGGAAGATAACACTTTAGCTGAGCCAGGTCAGGAGGGTGAGATTTGCATCCGTGGTACCTCAGTTACTTTGGGATATTACAACAATCCAGAAAAGACTAGCGAGGCATATGTTCAAAACCCACTTAACACAGCTTATCCAGAAATCATTTATCGCACAGGTGATATAGGTCATCTCAATCAGTACGGCGAGCTTGTATTCCATTCTCGTAAGGATTTCCAGATTAAGCACATGGGACACCGTATCGAGCTTGGGGAAATCGAGGCCAATGTTAATCTTGTTCCAGAGATAAAGCTTAGCGGTTGCATCTATGCCAAGGAGCAGAGCAAGATTGTTCTTTACTACGTGGGCGATATAACAGAGGGCGATTTGATTAAGGCATTAAAGTCCAAGTTGCCACGATATATGCTTCCAAACAAGGTTAATCGTTTGGAGGAAATGCCATTTACAGCCAACGGCAAAATTGACCGAGTTACACTTACCAAAATGTACAGTGCAAAATAAGAAATTATTTATAAAGTAGGAGGATATTAATATGGAAGAATTATTAGAAATTTTAAGTGACTTACATCCAGAGGTAGATTTTACAACAGCTACTGATTTGGTAGACGGAGGAATCTTGGATTCTTTCGATATCGTATCTTTGATTTCAGAGATTAACGAGGAATTTGATGTTACTATCGGTGCTTCAGAGCTTACTCCAGAAAACTTCAATTCTGCAGAAGCAATCTATGCACTTATCAAGGAAAAACTTGACGACGAGGATTAATTAAATGTTATTTACCAGCTACGAATTCTTAGGATTTTTGCTTGTAGTGTTTATAATGTATTACTTACTACCAGGAAGGGCTCAATGGTCCTTCCTGCTTCTTGCAAGTTACGCATTTTATTTTATGGCAGATCCTAGGTATCTTATTTTTATTGCAATTACAACTGCAAGTACGTTTCTTGCGGCCAGAGCTATTTCCGACAAAAAGGCTTCCTTTGACGCTTGGTTCAAGGAGCACAAAAAGGAAATGGAAAAGGATGAGCGAAAGGCTGCCAAAGCAAAGGCACATTCATTAGAGAAAAAGATTTTCCTTTGCTGCCTACTTTTTAATTTAGGCATTCTTGCAGTTACAAAGTATACCAACTTTACAATTTCAAATATTAATTCTGTTTTAGGAGCCTTTGGAAAAGAAGGTACTTTGTCATTTGTAAACTTGATTATTCCAATGGGTATTTCATTCTACACATTCCAGTCAATGGGATACCTGATTGATGTATATAATGGCAAGGTTGAAGCACAAAGAAATCCATTTAAGTTTGCTCTTTTTGTTTCATTCTTCCCACAGCTTGTACAGGGTCCTATCAGCAGATATTCAGACCTTAGCCAGACACTTTTTGAAGAGCATAGGTTTAACTGGCAGACAGTGTCATTTGGTTTAGAGAGAATCCTTTGGGGATATTTTAAAAAGGTTGTTATTGCAGATAGAATTCTTACTTCGGTACAGACAATTATTGCTGACCCAGACACCTATAATGGATGGTATGCATTTGCCGGAGCAATGTTCTATGCACTTGAGCTTTACGCCGACTTTACAGGTGGTATTGACATCACAATCGGTGTGGCTGAGACTATGGGCATTAAGGTTACAGAGAACTTTATTCGTCCATACTTTTCAAAGAACATCAAAGAGTACTGGAACCGTTGGCATATTACAATGGGTACATGGTTTACAGATTATATCTTTTACCCAATTTCAGCTAGCCAGTTTATGATGAAGCTTTCTAAGAAGAGCCGTGCTCGACTCGGAAACAACCTTGGAAAGAGAGTACCAGTATATCTTTCAAGTTTTATTGTTTGGTTTACAACAGGTATCTGGCACGGAGCTAGCTGGAACTTTATCGTATGGGGACTTGGCAACTTTGTAGTTATCATGATTTCTCAGGAGCTTGAGCCATTTTATCGCTGGTTCCACTCTAAGGTAAATGTTGCTGGCACTTTTGGCTGGAGATTATTCCAGGTAATTCGTACAGTGCTTATTATGTCAAGCCTTCGTATGTTTGACTGCTATAGAGATGTGCCTCTTACATTCAAGATGTTTGGCAGTATATTTACTAAGGCAAGCTTATCCCAGTTAAATGTTCAGTCATTTATAAACATGGGACTTACTGTTGCTGATTACACTGTAGTGTTTATTGCTATGCTGATTTTGGTTATTGTCAGCTTGATTCAGCGAAGTGGAAGTGTTCGTGGCAAGATTGCAACTCTTGCTGCACCCGTTAGATTTGTTATTTGGTATGGATTGCTTATAGGTACAATTGTATTTGGTGCCTACGGTATCGGATACTCAGCAAGCCAGTTTATTTATAATCAATTCTAAAAGCTTTCCTAAAAGTCTTCCTTGAAAGGAAGCATCTGTTGACTAAAAAAGAGGTGTTATATGCAGAAAAAATTAAAGGTAGTAGTGGCGGTTATAGTTACCCTTGCTATAGTTATCACAACGCTATTTCTTGCCACCAAACTACTTGAACCAAAATATATGTCTGGTATTCTTGAGGGCGCTATGATACAGGAATACTACGATGATCCAACAGATCACAACGTAGTGTTTATTGGTGACTGCGAGTTATACGAAAATATTACTCCTGTTTATTTATGGGAGAAATATGGTATCAACTCTTATGTGCGAGGCAGTGCCCAGCAGCTTATCTGGCAGTCTTATTATCTTGCTGAGGAGACCATCGAAAGAGAGCATCCAGATGTAATTGTGTTTAACGTACTTTCTATGAAGTACAATGAGCCACAGAAAGAGGCATACAACAGGATGACTCTTGATGGAATGAAGTGGAGCCATTCTAAGGTGGATTCAATAAAGGCATCTATGACTGATGAAGAAAGCTTTATTGATTACGTATTTCCGTTATTGCGTTACCACGGTCGTTGGAGCGATTTGAATTCTGATGACTTTAAATACATGTTTAAGAGAGATAAGGTTTCCTTTAATGGTTATTATGTCCGCGTCGATGTAAAGCCAGCAGAGGATGTTCCAGGCGGTAACCCTATGGTGGACTACCAGTTTGGTGACAATGCTTACCATTATTTAGACAAGCTCACTAAGCTTTGTAAGGATAATGGAGTAGAGCTTGTACTTGTAAAGGCTCCAACTCTTTACCCATATTGGTACGATGAGTGGGAAGAGCAGATAGTTGATTATGCCAATAAAAATGATTTGACATACATCAATTTCTTAGAGCTTCAGGATGAAATCGGCATTGATTGGAATACGGACACTTATGATGGTGGTTTACACCTTAACTTAGCTGGTGCTGAAAAGTTATCAAAATACTTTGGCAAGATTTTAGTTGAGGATTTTAAAGTTCCAGATAGAAGAAGCGATAAAAAGCTTCAAAGTTACTGGAAAGGTGTGAACGAGCGCTACCATCAGGAGATAGCTCGTCAGAGGTCTAACTTAGAAAAATACGGTTCAGTGCATGAGCCAGAGGAGAACCAATAATGAAGTTTGTTGTACAAAGAGTAAATGAAGCATCAGTGGCCATAGATGGAAAGACTGTAGGCCAGATTAAAAAAGGATTTTTAGTGCTAATAGGAATATCTAGGGAGGACACCAAAGAGATTGCAGACAAGATGGTTAAGAAGCTATTGGGCCTTAGAATCTTTGATGATGAGAATGACAAGATAAATCTTTCCCTGACTGATGTTGGGGGAGAGTTGCTTCTCATTTCTCAGTTTACTCTTTATGCAAACTGCAAAAAGGGTTACCGCCCTTCATTTATTGAGGCCGGTGCCCCTGATATGGCAAATGAGATGTATGAATATATCATTGATAAGTGCCGCGGAGAAGGCTACAACACTCAGACGGGAGAGTTTGGAGCAGATATGAAGGTATCACTTGTCAACGATGGACCATTTACAATTGTGTTGGATTCTGAGCAGATATGCTAGCCTTCCCGTTATCGACGAAGACACTTGTGTCGAGGAGACCTTGAAGCACGGGCTTCATGGGTCTCTTCGGCAACGGGAAAGCGCACATATTGTATGCACCTACGGTGCGGATGTGCGCTGTGAGAAACGAAAAATGACTCAGCTGTTTTAGCTGAGTCATTTTTCATTTCTTTCATGCGGAAGGCGGGACTTGAACCCGCACGCTCGCAATGAGCACAAGATCCTTAGTCTTGCTCGTCTGCCAGTTCCGACACTTCCGCTTAGAACGTATTGTTCCATGTCCTGACGACAAGAAGTATAATATCAAAGGAATTGATAATAGTCAACACTTAAATAGATTTTTTTTTATTATTTTTTTCTTCTATAACAAGGGTAAAATAAGGTATACTATTGGGTAGATTTTGGATTTATCCAAGGGTGAATTCATCGAAGTTGGATTCACTGTCATGTTAAAGGGAGTAGTGGTATGACTTTTGCGGATTTGAATTTTATTTTAAGATTGATTCCAATCTTTTTACTTATATATTATCTAGCACCAGCCAAAGTGCGCCCATGGCTTTTACTTGTAGGCAGTCTTGGGTTCTATTATGTTAATGAGCCAATGCTTATTATTGTCATGGCGGCGGGGGCTGTTCTGAATTTTTTGCTTGCACTTATTAATTTCAAGAAGCGAAACAAAATTATCTTGGCCATAGCGATAATTTTGGATGTGCTGTGGTTAGGTGCATTTAAAGCGTCAGCGCCTCTTCATCTAGGACTGTTGATTCCTTTAGGTCTCAGTTATTTCGTTTTCAAGTTAATTTCATATCAGGTTGATTTGTTCAAAGGTAAAGTTGAGAAGCTTAGCTTTGTTAATTATCTTGTATATTTATTTATGTTTCCACAGGTTATTGCTGGTCCAATAGCACGATACGACTATGTCATAAGCAATAAGTATTGGGCAAAAAGAGAGGGCAGCAGAAGGGAACGCTTTGGGCAGATTCTCTGTCAACTTGAGGAGGGACTTAAGCTTTTTGCCATCGGACTTTTCTTTAAGGTTATGGTGGCAGACCATATAGCTGTTCTTTGGAATGAGCTTAAGACAATTGGCTACGAGAGTATCTCTACTCCACTAGCTTGGATTGGCGCCTACTCTTATTCCCTAAATTTATATTTTGATTTCTGGGGATACTCACTTATGGCAGCAGGCCTTGGCATCATGCTTGGATTTGAGTTCATTATCAACTTTGACCAGCCATATTTTGCTGCATCAATATCTGATTTTTATCGCAAATGGCATAGCACGTTAGGCACATGGTTTAGAGATTACATTTATTTTCCTTTGGGAGGCAATCGCAAGGGAAAGCTTCGCACAGTTTTTAATTTAATTATCGTTTGGGCTGTCACTGGAATTTGGCATGGTTCAACTTTAAATTTTCTAATCTGGGCTGGAGTGCTGTGTCTCATTATTATTTTTGAAAAGCTATTACTTTCAAAAGCGCCAAAGCTTTTTAAGGTAGTTGGGCATTTAAATGTATGGCTTATTATTCCTGTTACATGGGTGATTTTTGCCATCCATTCACTTAAGGACTTGCGTTTGTATTTGCTTAGAATGTTCCCGGTAATCAATGTGGGAGTGGCTGTAAACGCCAAGGATTTCAGGTATTCATTGATGGAATATGGAGTTTATTTGGTGTTGGGCCTGATATTTGTAATGCCTTTTGTTACAAATCTTTATCGCAAGCATAAGGACAACGTTTTTGTAGTACTTATGATTTTTGTTATGTTCTGGGTTAGCATTTTTAGTTTGTCTAATTCTGCAGGCAATCCATTTATGTATCTCAGATTTTAGATAGGTATTTAGCATATGAATCCAAAGAAATATTTATTTTTAATTCTATTATTTGTAAGTATAGTGGGCTTGTCTATAACAGGTCTTTATTCGCGTACAGGAATTTATAAAGAATTTTTCAAAAACTATTTGACCACGCCAGCTGCATCTGTAGTGTTCAAAGCTGCCGCTGCCGGAGTTTTCCCATGGAGCAATCCTGTAAGCGAGAAAGAGCCTGAGAAGCCAAAGCCTGTTACTCATACTAAGCCAACTGAAAAGATTACCATAAAGCCTTTTATTAAGGTTGATGATGAATATTTTAATGATGCACTTTTCATTGGCGATTCTCGAATGGCAGGGTTAGCTAAATATTGCGAGGCTTTGGACGAAAGAGCCACTTTTTATGCCAAAAAGTCCCTTACCATCTATGATATAAGGGATGAGAGCTGGATACCCATTGATCCTACCAAACCAAATTCTAAGACTGAGACCTTGTGGGAGGCATTGGCGGATAAACAATTTTCCAAGATTTATATTATGGTTGGTATAAATGAAATTGGAATAGGTGATGAGAATGTCTTTAGGGATGCCTATGAAGAGGTGGTTTCTAGACTTCATAGTGCCCAGCCAAAAGCGATAGTGTACATTACTAGCATTATGCATGTTACAGCTGAAAAGAGCGAAAAGGATGAGCTCTATAACAATCCTAATATCGATGTGCGAAACGACGCCATCAAAACTTTGGCAGATAGCGTTGATAACTTCTATTTAAATCTCAATGAGGCAATAGATGATGCGGATGGAGGACTTAATGCAGAATGGACAGGAGATGGGGTTCATTTAAAGGGCTCTTGCTATGAGCCATGGCATGAATATCTGCTGAGTCACGGTATAAAGGTTAAGTAAAATGATGTGTCAGAATTTTCTGATTTAGTGCGTTAAAGTAAGACACTTTATTTTGCCTAAAACCGTTGACTATTGGCGGTTCCTTTGATAATATACTTCTTGTCGTTAAGACAGAGGAACATTAAGTTCTGAGCGGAAGTGTCGGAACTGGCAGACGAGCAAGACTAAGGATCTTGTGCTCATTGCGAGCGTGCGGGTTCAAGTCCCGCCTTCCGCATGAAAAGGAAATGAAAAAGACATCAGCTTTAGCTGGTGTCTTTTTTCGTTTCCCACGGCGCACATATGCACCGTAGTAAATGAATAAATGTTATCAAAACATGTGTTCTTATGAGGGGAAGTGAGGTATAATATTTACATTAGTGTAAAAGTATTTGTCGCTAAAACAAATGCCATCAGTATTCAAGCGAAAGCAGGACGTTACGGCGGTACGTACGCACATAATGAAAGGTTGTTATCCAGAGATAACAACGTGATAATAAGGAGGTATTATGCTATGAGCAATGTATATGAACAATGTCCAATTCTTGAAAATGATAGGTTTTTACTGCGGTTTGTGACAAGAGGAGATGCCACGGACTTACTAAAGGTATATAGCGATAAAAATGCCTTACCGTTTTTCAATAGTGATAATTGTCATGGTGATAATTTTTACTATCCAACTAAAGAAAGAATGGATAAGGCTATAGATTTTTGGCTCTATTCCTACAATCAGAAATTCTTTGTCCGCTGGACGATTATAGATAAAAAGACAGAAGAACCTATTGGTACTATAGAGTTATTTCATAGGATTGCTGAGGATGACTTTAATCATGTTGGAGTACTTAGGTTGGATGTTAGAAGCGATTATGAAAAATCAGAGGCCATATATGAATTATTATCTGTTATAATTCCTAGGGCATATGAATTATTTGATTGTAAGAAAATTATTTCTAAGGTTCCAGTCTATGCCATAGAGCGTATTGATGCCTTCTCGAAGTATGGATTCGAAAAGAGCGAGTCATTACTTGAAGGCACCATGGACCACTATTTATATAATAATTACTGGATAATACATAAATAATAGATTAGCGTAAGGAATAAATACATGAATTTGAGAATAACCAACGATGGCAACGAAAAAGATATTAGCGATATTTTTGAATTATTAAAAGATTATAATCTTAAAAATAGAGAAGCTTCAGAGAATGTTCCGCTTGGTATATTTTATGAAGATGATAAGCATAATAAGCTTGCAGGGCTTATCGGAGAAACATTTGGAAACTGGCTTTGTATTCACTACCTATTTGTTAGCGAAGATTTAAGAGGTCAAGGTATTGGAAGCAAAATTCTTAATGCTGCAGAGGAAGAGGCTAAGAAAAGAGGATGTTTGTATTCTTTTGTAGATACATTTTCTTTTCAAGCTCCTGATTTCTATAAGAAACATGACTACAAAGAAGTATTTGCTCTAGAGGATTATCCTTACACTGGCAAAAGATTTTACTATACAAAAGTATTAAACTAGAAGGACTAGACATGGAAAACGTATTAAACAAATTCGTTGAAAACTCAAAAGAAATACTTAAAGACAATCTTGTTGGAATCTACTTGCATGGTTCAGCTGTAATGGGCTGCTTTAATTCAGATAAGAGCGACTTGGATATAATAGTCGTCGTAAATGAGCCTATGACAGATATCATTAAAAGACAGTACATGGACATGATTATAGATTTAAACGGAACTGCCCCAGCAAAGGGAATTGAGATGAGTGTTGTGCTGAAAAAATACTGCAACCCCTTCAAATATCCTACCCCATTTGAGTTACATTTTTCTGTGGGGCACATAGATTGGTACAAGGATAATCCAGGTGACTACATTGACAAGATGAATGGTCAGGACGAGGATTTGGCGGCCCATTTTACTATTATCAAGAAAAGGGGCAAGTGCCTGTATGGTGAGCCGATAGAGGCAGTATTTGGAGAAGTTCCCAAGGCAGATTATCTTGATTCAATTTGGAATGACATTTCAGAAGCTACAGAGGATATTGTCGAAAATCCAATGTATATCATATTGAATCTTGCTAGAGTTATGGCATATCAGCAGGAGGATTTAATTCTCTCCAAGAAGGAAGGCGGAGAGTGGGCGATTAATCATCTTCCAGAGAGGTTCCATCCGCTTATTAACACAGCCTTACAGGAGTACGAAAGTAGCATAGAGGCAGCCTACGACTATGATATTGCCAATAGTTATGCAGAATATATGGTTGGTAAGATATCTTCAGATATGATTGCCGAGAAATAGACCTATACACCAAACGAGCGACACCAATTCGAAATCCTCTGATTCCTAACTGGTGCCGCTCCTAAACATCGATCCCAATGGTCTATACCTCTCGATCTATTTTAGTTGAAATTAAAATAATAATAAAATAATTGTCGCGTGTTTAGTTTTAAAATTTAAACTTCTGGTGGACCGTACCTCCATTTCCTAGATTTTAACTAATACTAAAAATTAAATAATTTTCTGGTGGATCATACCTCCCTTTCTTTTAAACCATTTTCTTTCCTTTTGTTATCTTAATTATAAACCCTCAAAAATGAATTTCAAGACAAAAAGAGCAAATAATAAATATTTGTCAGATAGTTCAATGTTCGTGTGAATGTTTTGTGAAAAAATTCCTGTTGAGCAATAAATTAAGACTCAACCTAGTCTTAAACAAGAATTTTTACCCAGATACTGTATACAAAATAATAGTCACATAACCTTGACTTGAATATTAGAATTCTATAGAATACTAATGTTCGCAGAAGTGGCGGAATTGGCAGACGCGCTGGCTTCAGGTGCCAGTGGTAGCAATATCGTGTGGGTTCAAGTCCCATCTTCTGCAGGTTATTTTAAGCTTTAAAATCGAGCATTTTGATAGGTGCTGATTTTAAGGCTTTTTTGTTTTATAGGTAATTCCTACTATATGATATTATAGAAGGGGGTGGCTTATGGCAAAATGTGATTTATGTTATAGACATTGCAATATACCTGAAGGCGGATTCGGCTTTTGCGAGGTTAGGACGTGTAAGGACGGCAAAATTTTCCCAGACAATTATGGGAAGCTCACGTCGATTGCCTTAGATCCAATTGAAAAGAAGCCGCTGAATCGCTTTTATCCAGGCTCTTATATTTTGTCAGTGGGCAGCTACGGCTGTAATTTGCGTTGCCCATTCTGCCAAAATTATCAGATATCTTGGGCTAAGGAAGTGGCTATTTGTAAGGGAAATGCCAGATTCGTCTCCCCAGAAGAACTTGCCGAGATAGCCGATGAACAAAGGATTCATGGCAATATTGGTGTAGCCTTTACCTATAATGAGCCGCTGATTTCATATGAATATGTTTTAGATACAGCAAAAGTATTAAGAGAAAAAGGTTTAAAAACTGTACTTGTTTCTAATGGTATGGCAGATACTGCCACAGTGCGGGAGTTGTTTGAGTATGTTGATGCCATGAATATAGACCTGAAGGGCTTTACCGACCATTACTACGCGGACGTTTTAAAGGGAAACAGGCAGATGGTGATGGACTTTATTGCTGAGGCTGTTAAGCACTGCCACGTAGAGCTGACGACCCTTGTTATTCCAGGCGAGAATGATTCTGATGTGGAGATGGATTCTCTCAGTAGTTGGGTGGCCGCATTGAATAAAGACATCCCGCTTCACATATCTAGGTTTTTTCCTAGATTTCACATGGAGGATAAAAATCCAACACCAGTAGATACCATTTATCATTTAAAAACTGTAGCAGAAAAACATTTAACGTACGTTTACACAGGAAACTGTTAGAAGGGGGTAGTCTATGGGAATAGTTGCTGCATTTATGGTTCCACATCCACCAATGATTGTGCCAGCTATTGGCAAAGGTTCAGAAAAGCAAATCCAAGAAACCATTGATGCTTACAATAGGGTGGCAGATGAAAT
>JAILGH010000007.1 GCA_024697025.1 Pseudobutyrivibrio sp. | reverse complement strand
AACTGGGTCCTTGTAAGAATCTCGAACAATTGGCTGTGCAGCCATATGAATTACTATCTCTGGCTTTACCTGCTCAAATACTGCGCAAAGATGCTCCAAATCTCGAATGTCACCTTCAACAGAATTCATCTGCGAAGCAAGGCCAAGCATATCAAAAAGACTTGGGTCAGTAGGTGCCTTTAGTGCGTATCCTGTAACATCTGCCCCAGCGTTGATAAGAGTCTTGCACATCCAAGAGCCCTTGAAGCCTGTGTGACCTGTTATTAAAACTTTCTTTCCTTTGTAAAAATTTAGGTTCATCATCTATCTCCAAATCTCAATGTCACAATTGAAATAATGCGATGGCTTACGAATAGAATATGGCGGATAATTCATAATCGATGCAAGTCCACCATAATTCATAGCCTTGAACAATCCATCAGGATCCTTCGGAACTTTCACATCAATACCGTGAAGCAAACCATGGCCTCCGTCTTCAAAGAATTCCTTTTTAAATGTTCTCTCAATGCAAACTATAGCACAAGCATTCATGAAATAAGAGTCACATTTCTTATTCCAGTTAGCACTCTGACTAAAGGCCTCGTACATCCATGTCAAAAATGGAAGCGGTAGGAGTCCGCCTATGAAATGCAGTGTCTTCATGAAACGTAATATTCCATTAGAAACATATCCCTCATACTCGCTATAATCTTTGACACCTCTATGTCCCATGCATAGATTATAAATTCCCTTCATACATCCCATGCAAAATGCGTGTACCTTTGGGTTTGGATGCGCATTATCCATAACATATATATCAAGAAACATGCGATCTTCCACATCGGCTGTTGCTTTGCCTGAAACCTTTTTGAATACCTTAGTTGGAAGCTTGGATTTTAAATAAAATAATCTAGGCATACAATCCAGGAATGCACCCCCGCCATATTTAGTGTAATCCAAAAATTTAAAGGCATCATTATTCCAACGCTTTTTAGCGATTTTCTTTAATTTATTGTAATCAGCTCTTGGCATGGCAATATCAATATCATCATCCCAAGGCACCATATCCTGGTGGCGAAGCACACCTATTAACGAGCCGCATATAATATAGTAGTGCAGTCCATATTCATCGCAAACCGATTTAAATTCCTGCACAAGCTTGTATAAAATCTCATGAGCATCCTTGATATATGCCTGCTCATCCTGCTCAACCACTCCAAAATTTTCAAGAAGTGCTATCTCTTGACGATACACCATAGTAAGGTAATGGAAATCTCCATACTCGTGTATATTTCTAATTATGCTGTCGCAATCCTTAACACAGATAATAACTACCGTATTTGCGATAACCTCTTCTCTAAGCTTTGCTGGAGAATATATCTTTAGTCCCTCGAAATCCTTATCCCATAAATCAGGGTTACCATCTATGGCATATGCCACTGGACAATTTGGATATTCTTCCATAAACTTTTTGGCATAAAGACCAGTGCCATATAGCACAATCTTTTTAGTAGTATGGATATTGTCAATTCCAAGCTCTAAAGAATCACCAGGAACCCTTGGCATACGTCGTTCTGGGACAACACTTATAAAATCCACATTTTGCTCCGCAAAATATGCTTTGTCATCCTCAAACTCCTTGCCATAGGCAGAGCCATATAAACAAGCATCAAACTGTAATTCCTTGTGAATCTCCGGATATCGTAAATGCGAATAATCTAAAGTAACAATGTCATCAATCCATTCTTTATTTATCCAAGAATCTGTTAAAATCTGAGAATTGTAACCTCTAGCCTCAGTATATAAACGGCCCATTATCAAATCATCAGGTATACCCAATACGAAACGTTTGCAGACTCTTGCAAAGTTTCTCATATACTCTAGATGCTCGTCACTTTTGTCATCGACAATCGCCATGGCATAACCCATTGAATATATTGGTTGTATTGGCTGCTCTTTGCTGACAACTCGAATAGCCTCTTTGGCAACTCCCAATTCTAACAGCTGAGCCATGACTGGTTCATAATCCTTTACCGCTATGATAATGTGTAATCTATCAACATTTGCATGGGATAGAATCTGCGGGCTTTTGATAATAAGCCCATACCTTTCACACCCCCATACTTCAGCATTATTATCCAACAAATAAAGGGGCTTTTTGAAAGCACCGTATATATCCATGTAGTATTGGGCAAAACGTCCTGCACCAAACAGAACTATTTCTTTACCCTCACTACCTTCAAATAAATCAAACAAATTAGACATGTGGTCTATTAACTCCTTTTTATTGCGCTCCAAATCGCGGATTGATTAGCATATAACATCCACTCTCTATCGTACCAGAATATATAATAATCCGTAAATCCATTGTTCTTAAGAAATCTCTCTGCCTCTCTGGAATTACCAGAACAAATAACCGCACGATAAGTATCCTTTGGAATATTCTTACCTACAAACTCCTCCCAGCTTTCAACATCTATCCCCATAACAGACTTCATTGGCTCATTGCCTGGCAGCTGTACGAGATTAGCGATATTTACCCTTGATTTGTAATAATCCAAACAATCTTTAAATACACTTCCATCACCAAAAAATACTATTGGCTCAGTAATCGTTGAAGGATAATGCAAGCCACTGAAACGTTTCTTGTATACTCGATATGGTGTATTTACATCATAAAATCCATGTCTACGCTTCCACTCTGCAAAGCCCGGACGCATCCACCAGCCCTCACCATACTGTGCTTTTAAGATGGCTTCCCAGCCAGTTGGGACATCAATGGTCTGGCCCTCATATAACAAAGGAAAAGTCATCTTGAAATCCTTTTTGTCATAATATCGCACATTGTCTAAAGTCCAATTATAGTGGCAATAAATCGCATACTTATCTGTTTCTTCTCCAACTTTTGACATTTTAGAATACAGCTTTTCTATAATCTTATTCCTATCAAAAAGCTTTCCTAAGTACTTATAGCCTTTCCACTTAAGCATAGGCATATCTCTAAATTGGCGGAAATATCCATAAGCTTTGGCAAATAAAAGCCTTTGTAAAAATCTAATAGCTCTAACTTTTCGCTTTTCTACTCTACTATCACTAGATGCATCATCTAAAGGGAAAATATCTATTCCAATACCTTCGCAAACATCTACAAACTCATTTTGAGGGTTGATAGCAGTAGTCGCCTTGTTCCGAAGCTTCAAATACCCGCCATAAAAACAATTGTCATTATAAGGGGTCTGCAAAAAATAATCCCCTGTAAACTCATCTCTGAGGGCCACTAGCTTATCGAAATCTGCCCTTGGTAAAGCAACATCTATATCATCATCGCCTGGAATCAATCCTCCATCCCTCATTAGACCAAGTAAAGTCCCATATATAGGATAGACCTGTAAAGAATGTGCTTCGCAGAAATCTAATAGATGTGAAAGCAAATCAACTTCTACCTTTTTAACCTCTTCTATTAGATTATAATCTTGGTCAACAACTTCTCCGCCACCCTGTGGCATCCAATTGTTCTTTACCCACTCATGTTCTACTAACATATTGCGGTTCATTTCAACAACATCCGCGGAAATTTCCTGCTTCTCAAATGGCTTTGGGCTAGACTCAATAAATAAAAATCCATTTCCCATTGGATCTATATTATTTTGATATTTGAAACCATTTGCATGAAGTATCCGCTCTAAATCGTAAGCCTTATCTCCTCGGGCCAATACTATAAGTCTAGAATCCTGTGAAATATATTCCTTGGCCATCTCCAAAAGGCCGTCTACTTTATAAGAATTGTTCCAATCAAAATCCCAACAGTCCTGTAAATAGACAACAACATACTCGTATGAATCTGAAAGGACTGCCTCTGCCAGATTATCCATAGCAATGACATTGAGATTGTTTCGCGAAGAATAGCGGTGCCTTACAGCCTCGCGGTACTGTTCTGCCTCCACGATAACATCTACATGCCTGCTCTTATCACAAGTCGCTCCAACAATTGTGCCAAACTTGTCCCCTAGAACAAGAATGCTACTATCAGCCTCAAATGAATACCATTCTAAAGAATTCTTTTGAATGCAAGAAAGATTCCAGAAGTTTCTCTCTCTGGAATCATATCTTAAGTATTCATCATAATACTCGCCGGTATACGATTTAATAATGTTGATTAATGCTATATCTTCTTGTGGTACTCTCAAATGATTTTTACCTCATTATATTTCATCATGTATTTTCCATCTTCGTATGCACCAATCTCAGGTGTATTTACTATACCATTAAGATTATTAATGATATATTTCATATGATTTGCTCCGCTTTCATAAGCATGAGGATAGCCGCCTCCAAATCTTGGATTAACTTCTGATATGTAGTACTCTCCATCATTGTCAAATATATCTATATCAATCTGCCCTCTATATCCCGCCTCAGAAACAATTTTCTCAATAAGCGCAAATAACTTTTCATCTTTAAATCCAACAGATTTATCTGTCTCTCCAGCTCTCATCTTTATCTTTTTCTTGGTAAAAATTGAAATCACTTCTCCGGAAATCATATCTATATATACATCAGCACCAATCTCCTGCCCTTTCAGGTACTCCTGAATCATGAGATTGTCAGAATGATTAAATAGCAAATCTATCGTTTCTCTATCATCAACCTTAGAGATAGCTATACTTGCCGAACCACATACAGGCTTAACAAATACCGGAAAACATCCCGCACCACAATCTAGGTCTTTATAAAAATCATCTCTGTTTACGTAGCTTTTTGCACAATTATAATGATGTTCCTTTAGCCACTTATACATAGCAAATTTATCCAGCGACATATCACAAAGAGCCAAATTTGAACCAACTACAGTTGTCCCTACTTTCTTGAAATCCTCCTCGTGTTGGGCCAGCAGGCTTAGTTCTGGGTCGATTAAACTTATCACACCATTAATCTTCTCCATTTCACAAATCTCGAGAATCTTGGAAATATAACCCTTGTCAGTCATAGCTGGAACAATATAATACTTATCTGCATCATATATTGCAGGCGCCAACTCACTCATATCAGTAGCAACAACTTTTCCGCTATCACCTACTTCTTTCTTGAAATATTGTACAATCTTATTTCTAGTACCTGCACTTAAAATTAATATATTCATCTAAATAAAAACTACTCCTTTAATTGTACCTATCACTTTCCTCAATTGGGCCCCACATCAATTCGATTGGATTGGAAATCAATTCTTTTTTCATGTCCTCACATGCTGCCTTCCAAGTCCATTTTGGCTCCCAACCTAAAACATCTTTGCTCTTATTATGAGATAATAAAATCTGTGGAGTATCTGGCATATCTGGTCTTGGAATAATCTTAGTTCTTCCATCTCCAAAAACATCGACAATATCATTTACCATGGTATCTAAAGTATATGGCTCATATCCTGGTAAATTAAATATACCTGTCACATGATTATCTGCGGCACATACAATGGCACTTGCAAAATCCTTTATATACAACAACTCTTTTTTTCTGCTCACATCACCATAGATTTCAATATTCTCTCCGTTGATGGCTTTTCTAATCATAGAACGCCAAGGAAGCATTCTCTTTTCTCCGTTTAAGTAGTAGTACGCATCTGGATGCCATCCATACACCATAAAATGTCTAAATACACATGGTTCAAAACCATAGGCATATATAGTATGTTCCAAAATATCTGTTGCGGCTCTCTTACAAATAGCATATACCGCATGATCGTTACCATTTCTAGGGAAAGACCTGATTGCATCATCATCAATAGGCTTATCTGTACCCCAATAATCAACAACATCACTTGGTGTAGTATTAAAGATTATGCGCTTAATGCTATTCTTTCTCATCCATTCGCATAAATTAACTATACCAACTACAATGCTTTGCACGTAAGGCATCATCTGAGTATCGGCATGAGCCGGCATAGTTCCAGCCATGTTAACAACAACATCAAACTTAACGTTAGGAATCTTATCAAATGAGTCAGCATTCTCCAAGGTAACACCACCAATAAAGGTAATTCCTTTTGTCGCAAAAAATCCGCCGTCAGATTCTCTCCTTCCAACAGCATAAGTATCATATCCGGCTTCTTTCAAAGCCAGGGCACTATAACATCCCAATTGACCTGTTGCACCAAAAACTATTGCTCTCTTCATAGCTCTATTCTCCTCTATTTATTGATGTTTACAAATTTTTTCGCATCCACTTTTGGTCGTGCTTCTACGATTTCATCTCCGATGGCTGCATATACAGCTGGATAAAACTCTATGAACTGTGGAGATAATCCCATTGTATAGGCACCTACTTTTTCAAATACAATTTTATCGCCTTCCTGAAGCCTCTTACCATCATATTTAAAGAATCTATCACCTTCCATACATGTGAAACCACATATAATCTGGTTGTCGACGGCCTCATCTTTGCCGCCTTCAATATGATACGTATACGCTGACTTTCTCATTAATGGATCGATGTGTGTACGACTTCCATCAGTAATAACAAAATGATTGTTCTTAGTGTTTTTAACATCTACTACCGATGTGTAATAGTCTACGGATGCACCTATAAGTGACATCCCCGGCTCAATAATGACATTAGTATTTTTCAATCTATCGCAATTTGATAGTTCTGCATGAATAACCTCAAAGTAGTCCTTAAACGAAGGTTTGCCTACCACACCACCAAAGAATCCGCCACCTACATCTACATAATCCAAATCGAGCGCATACTTTGATGATATTTCTGCTGCAATTTTTGCTATAGCCCTGTAAATATATAAGCTGCGGGTCTTTGAACTACAATGAAGATGCAGCCCCGAAACCTTTACTCCATGCTTTTCTAAAACACTAAGAGCTTCTTCAAGTTCCCCGTTTTCATACGAAAACCCAAATCTGCCATCATCACTTCCACATTGAGATTCACCGGGGCAATAATCTTCTATACAAAAATTAACTCTAAGTCCAACTTTTACAAGAGCCCTTTTTACTTCATCTAGTTCCAAAACCCAATTGATTTCTCTTTTTGAATCAATATTTACAACAGAATTGTTTTCTACGGCGTATAAAAAAGTAGCCTTATCCTTGACTGGACCATTAAAGATAATCTTATCTGCGGAAAAACCCAGTTCTAAAGCCAGATTGTATTCATCTGACGATACGGTCTCTGCCCATACACCTTTATCCTTCATGTATTTAATTATCCATGGAAGATTATTGGTTTTAAAGGAATAGCCTATAATAGCTTTAGGCCACTTGCTTTCTAGCTCACGACGCATATCCGAAAGCAAGTCGTCAATCTTATTTGTATTAATCAAAAAAAATGGTGTGTTATTCATCCTTATCCTCTACGTATTCCGGATTAACTGTACGATAGTCGTCGAAATTTCCTAACTCCCCCATCTCAATTCCAGAACGCTTTAAAACAATCTTTATTGTCCCTATTAAAATAGCCCAATCTAATTTAAACGATATATTATTTACGTAATGCAAATCAAGTTTAAGCCTCTCATCCCAATTAAGAGCGTTTCTACCATGGGATTGAGCATATCCCGTAAGGCCCGGCCTAACATCATGCCTGTGATGCTCCTCATTGGTATAATATGGTAGATACCTAACCAATAATGGTCGCGGACCAACAAACGACATGTCGCCTATAAGTATGTTAATCAGTTCTGGAAGCTCGTCTAAAGATGACTTCCTGAGTATCCTTCCATATCGATTTAGTCTAATACTATCCGGTAACAGCTTACCGCTCTTGTCCTTTCGATTATCCATTGTTCGAAACTTGATAAGCTTAAAGATTCTTTCATCCTTACCCGGTCTCTCTTGGCAAAAGAAGGGATTTCCTCGCATGAAAAATGTGCCAAGTATAATTAAAATCAACAAAATTGGCGAAATTATAATCAGACCTCCAAGGGCCAATATAAAATCCAATAGCCGCTTTATATATCTAGAATACATGTAACTGTCTTGCTCCTATAAATCCTTCCTCAAATCATATGGTCAATTGTATCTTTTACGACAACCTTCTTGTCAAAGATACTTTCCATTCGATTTCGACCTTTTAGTCCCATTTCTCGTCTTTCATCGTAGGATAAACTAATAAATTTCTTCATTGCAGCATAAAGTGAATCAACATCTTTTCTTTTAACTAGAAATCCGCTTACTCCATCCTCCACCGCTTCCATACACCCATGAATGTTTGATGTTATTACAGGTCTGCCAGATGAAGCACACTCAAGATTAGTATTAGCCATTCCCTCGTGCCAAGAAGGCAACACAAAACAATGGGCATTTTTAATGTAAGCTCTTACATCATCTGTATAACCATAGTTTTTCAGCCAACCCTCAGCCTCATATTTACTGAATATATCACTATAATCTTCTTCAAAGCGCCCTAGTACAGCCAACTGGAAATCATACCCCTCTTTTGCAAGCTTAGCTGATGCAGCCAAAAGCTCATCAATGCCCTTTTCTCGCATTATTCGGCCAATAAACAAGAAAACAACTTTCTCCTCTTTAGGATACTCCTGCAAAGCATAAAACTCAGTGTTTACGCCTGCTCCATTGAGTACATGAGTTTTTTCAATTGCAACTATTCTGTTGTCCACAAAAATATTTCTGTTTCCGGCATTTTCAAAAAAGACCACTTTAGCCCTTTTGCATGCAACCCTATATAAGAAAGTTGCTATTTTCTTAATGATGCCCTCATTCTGAAATGCCGTGCCAAGACCTGTGATATTGATTACATAAGGGACATGCATCATTCTGCAGACAATGCCACCATATACATTGGGTTTAATGGTGTATGTAATGACCAAATCCGGTCTTTCTTCTTTTATAATCTTTCTGATAGATTTGAGTAACGAGTAATCTTTTACAGGATTAATGCCTCTCCTATCTATATTCAACTCGTGAAGTCCTATTCCTAAATCCTTCAAAGCATCAATGTGTGCATCAAAAGGTGTATAGGCTACAACTTCATTACCACTGGCAATAAGCGCACTAATTAATTCTTTTCGAAATAGATATAATCCACCAGAATTATTTGCTAGAATAATTATTTTTTTACCACTACTATTCATTAATATATCCCTTTAATATCAGTTGCTAGCATCTTTTTCTGTCAAAGATCACAATTATTTTATGCTAATTAGAATAATAACAAATATCATTATTAATAACAAAAACAAGAAGCAAATACCCTAAGGTAATTGCTCCTATACCTAATAGATATTGGTGTGTTTGTTATTATGTTGTTCAATAGTTATTTCATAATTAACCTAATTCTTCCTTAACGCTCTCTAATGCAGCAGCTACTACCTTATCCATGTCATAATACTTGTACTGACCTAAACGACCACCAAAGACTACATTAGATTCTGTATTAGCCTTATTGGCATACTGCTGATATACTGCATTGTTTTTATCATTATTAACAGGGTAATATGGCTCTACGCCTGGCTTCCACTCTGAAGAATATTCCCTAGATATAATTGTGGTAGGCTGCTTGCCAAACTCAAAGTGCTTGTGCTCGATGATACGAGTGTATGGCACTTCTGCCTCTGTATAATTTACAACAGCATTTCCCTGATAATTCTCTTCGTTTAATTTTTCGGTCTCAAATCTAACTGAACGATACTCAAGCGGTCCAAAGCAGCTGTCATAATATTCATCAATCTGACCTGTAAAGATAAGCTTGTTCCAAGAAACCTCAGTGCCATCCTTTAATGTGCCTTCTGTTGCTCCTTTAGCATTCTTTACTCCGCCAACCATGTCAAAATAATCCTGTGATAATGCCACATCCGAACCTTCAAGCATCTTTTCTACTATCTGAGTGTAACCACCCATTGGGATGCCCTGAAATCTATCATTAAAG
>JAILGH010000004.1 GCA_024697025.1 Pseudobutyrivibrio sp. | reverse complement strand
TAACAAGGAACAAAGCCAAACTGTGTCTGGAATGCAGGCCAGCACTTACCAGCGATTGCTACGTATTTACGATATCCCTTGTGATCGCGAACCCAATCCTTAAGTGTAAGCTCATACTGAGCAAGCTTAGCAAGAACCTCTGGCTTCTTGTTACCAGCGCCAAGCTCCTTCTCCATATCAGCAACTACCTCTGGAATACGTGAGTCGCCTTCGTGCTTGTTGAATGCTTCGAAAAGATCAAGCTCTGAGTTCTCCTCGATTTCAACACCAAGGTTGTAAAGCTGCTTGATAGGTGCATTACAAGCAAGGAAGTTCATAGGTCTAGGACCAAAGCTGATAATCTTGAGATCTGAAAGTGCAATTACTGCACGAGCGATTGGCTCGAAATCATGAATCATATCTGCACAATCCTCAGCATCACCTACTGGGTACTCTGGGATGTAAGCCTTAACGTTGCGAAGCTGTAAGTTGTAAGATGCGTTAAGCATACCACAGTATGCATCACCTCTACCGTCGAGAAGGCTGTTGCCTGACTCCTCAGCAGCTGCACAGAACATCTTAGGACCATCGAAGTGCTTAGCAAGAAGTGTCTCAGAAATCTCTGGACCAAAGTTTCCAAGGTAAACACAAAGTGCGTTACATCCAGCCTTCTTGATATCCTCAAGAGCCTGAACCATGTGAATCTCACTCTCTACGATACAAACAGGGCACTCATAGATGTGCTCGCTGCCGTACTTTTTAGTATAAGCCTCGATAAGGGCCTTTCTTCTGTTAACTGATAAGCTTTCTGGGAAGCAGTCACGAGATACTGCTACTACACCAATTTTTACGTTTGGCATGTTAGTCATAATTAAAATAACCTCCTTTTACATTACATGAATCTAAAACAAAAACTTCCTATCACTAAATCTATTTAAAAGATAAAGCAAGAGTCTCTGTCAGTTCTATTTGATATGATAAATATTATCAAAATAATCCTGCCAGAGACTTTTAAAACTTTACTGTGTGATGTCAAATTTTTGTCATCTGTATGTTAGGTAAGGTCATTTTTTTAATATGATTTTAAATTATCTAAGAATAATATTATTTAGCACACCTTCAAGATATTCTTGTCTGCCTGAACCAGGAAGTTCTGGCTTCTTGAGCTTGCATGCATAATCGGCACACTCTGTAAGTGATGTGCTCTTTTCTCTAATCTTTTTACCAATACCATCATTGTAGCTTGAGTAGCGCTCTTTAATGAAGTTGTCGACCCTTCCATCCTCAATCATTTCAGCAGCTTTAATAAGTCCTAAAGCAAATGTATCCATGCCTAAAATGAATGCATGGAACATATCTTCAAATGTATAACTTGGACGTCTATTTTTTGAGTCAAAGTTAAATCCACCTGTTAGACCACCCGCCTTCAGGATTTCATACATAGCCATTGTTGAGTCATAAACATTGCAAGGGAACTCATCTGTATCCCAACCAAGCAATGGATCACCCTGGTTTGCATCAACCGAGCCAAGCATACCGTTGATGGCACTTACTCTAAGCTCATGCTGGAATGAATGACCAGCAAGTGTAGCATGGTTTGCCTCGATGTTCATCTTGAAATCCTTATCAAGACCATACTGACGTAAGAAACCTATTGCTGTTGCAGCATCAAAATCATACTGGTGCTTCATTGGCTCCTTTGGTTTTGGTTCAATATAAAAATCTCCCTTAAATCCAATGCTTCGACCGTACTCAACAGCCATATGCATCAAATTGGCAATATTCTCCTGCTCAAACTTCATATCTGTGTTGAGAAGAGTCTCGTAACCCTCGCGGCCACCCCAGAATACATATCCTCTTCCGCCAAGCTTAACTGTAATATCCAAGGCCTTCTTAACCTGAGCTGCTGCAAAACAAAATACGTCTGCAGAATTTGTACTACCAGCACCATTCATAAATCTTGGGTTTCCAAACATATTGGCTGTGCCCCAAAGACACTTGATTTCAGTCCCCTTCATCTTTTCGAGGATGTAGTCGGAAATCTCATCTAATCTGCGATTAGTCTCGTTAATGTCATCTGCCTCTGGAACCAAATCCACATCGTGGAAGCAGAAATATTTGATTCCAAGCTTTTTCATGAATTCAAATCCTGCGTCAACTTTTGCCTTGGCATGCTCCATTGTGCCAGGTGTTTGACCAAATGATTTATCGGCTGTGGCTTGACCAAACATATCAACGCCAGCAGCGCAGAGGTTATGCCACCAAGCCATTGCAAATGGAAGGTGCTCCTCCATGGTCTTTCCCATAATTACCCTTTTTGCATCATAGTACTTAAATGCAAAAGGATTCGTACTATCTTTCCCTTCGAACTTAATCTCAGGAATGTCTTTAAAAAATTCGCTCATTCTTTTTCCTCCTGTAATAAAACTTTGACTTCATTTTATGACATATAGTACAATCATAAATCATGAAGTTTGTTATAACTAACCGACAATCTTGCGATTGTTTAATCAAATAGAAATTGCTATGAACGAATTTGAAATAATCACAGAGAAAACTGCAAATTTTAAAGCTTTCATAAATGTGTTAAAGTATCGTGCCCCTCACCTTCACGCTGAGTTTGAGTTGGCTCTTGTATTATATGGAGAATTGCTTGTGACTCTAGATAAGAAATCATACAAGCTTTCAACTGGAGACATTATTTGTCTAAATCCTTTTGTGTTGCATGAGCTTTCCTCAACTATGAATGTGCCAATTTTATTTATACAGGTAAGTCCTTCGTTTTTTAAAAACACGGTTCCTATGATGAAAAATATTGATTTTTTAGAGACCCCAATTATTGGCAAATCAGACTCCAAGGCTTATGGTTTAATTCGAGAAAAATTCATTGAATTCGCCATGCTTTTTTTCAAACAGGAAAAAGGATTTGCCCTTAGATGTAACGGAGTCTTAAGTCTTCTTTTTGCAGAGCTACTAGATTACCTACCATATAAGATAGTCAGTAGCCAAGATTATTTAAATAATCAAACCAAGGCCCGTCGAATAAAGCGCATTGCTGAATACATCGATAGAAATTATCAAGGAAAAATCTGTCTTTCGGATTTGGCTAAGCTGGAAAATGTAACTGAAACTCATATTTCTCATTTTTTCACCGAGAATTTTCATATTACCTTTCAGCAGTATTTAATGAAATTAAGATGCGAAAAGGCTCGTAGTCTTTTGCTTACTACGAACCTTCCATTAATTGATATTAGTGTGACTTGCGGATTCTCAGATCCCAAGTATTTAAATAGTGGTTTCATAAAGCAATACGGTGTCCTTCCCAAAGAATACCGTAAAAGCTTTGGTGATTCTAAGCTAGAGCTTCAACAAAGCTCTCTGCTTTCCACGCAACAGATTTTATCAAATAAAACTAGCCTCGCACTTCTACAAAGGTCTATAGACTTAGACTAAAGTCGGCTAGTCTATCGGATATTGCATTGAAAAATAGCGCTTGCTCAAAGATTAGCTTGCCTATTTCTTGAGCCTCATACATGTTACGCCCCTTGTCCATCTTGGCTTTGTTTGCACTTGCCGCATGCTCTGATGGAACGTAAATAAAATTAATTTCAAGGCCACCTTCAAGATAATCAATAGCCTTGTTTATGAAATACATAAGGGCAACATCATCCATATTGTGAATGGCCTTGAACGCTCCTGAAAAATATTTTGCTGGCAAGTTGTTATCCTGATAAATTGCCAAGCTATTCAAGCCCTTTTTCCTACATATATACATGGAAAGTAAGGCTGCCAATTCCTCTCCTGCTACATTTGATGCTCTAAAGAGCCAGTCAAAATCTGTGCCTTTCTCTAAAACATGTCTATAGAAAGAAATCTCTTTTGCCCTGCAGTCGTATATCACTGCACCAAAGACAATCCTAGTGCTTTCAAAATTGGCTCCAACTTTATCGCCGCCTCCGTCAACAAATGCAATAGCATCACTATGGCAATTCGTAAATACGGATGTATCCTGTAAATCTATATTGTATTTAGACATCAATTTTTGCACATCTTCTCGACTTGTTAGCTCAGAAATATCAACCGGATTGCTGTAGGCTGCCTCAAAGGCATTCTCCAAAAGTTTTGCCTTTTCCTGGCAGGCTGCAACCACCTGCGCAGACTGTATTCCGATTCCATTTTTTCCTCCAACCTTAACGTTTCTAAGGTTGAGAAGAGCTTGGGATGGAGACACAATATCGTTTTTTATAATATCAGAAGTTTTTTCAACTGAAGCCTGTCCCCTTGAATCATCTGACATTCCAAAAAGTTGATTCCAGCTTTCTTCGTCAAATGAATTGGTTTTTCCATTTGACTGATAGCCTAAGAATTCTTCAGCTTCTGCTAGGGTTGAAAAGCCCTTATACTTAGCGCCAGGGTATCCATCTACTTGAGATTTAGCTTCATCCCAAGTAGTGTAGATGCCTGGGGTCTTGCCTATTTTTATTGCATAGAATTTTTTTGCCATATTATTCTCCTAGTTATTCTTCCTGTATTCGCTAGGAAGGACTCCGTACTTGTCACGGAATGCGTTGGAAAATGCTTTAGAATTTGGAAAACCATTTCCAAGGGCGATGTCTACAATCTGGCCACCAGTTTCTTCCAATTCTCTAACTGCATGCTCTAATCTTATGCCAAGCAAATAGTCCTTGAAATTGATGCCTGCATATCTTTGGAACATCCTCGAAAGATATGAAGGTGAATAGTTGAATTTCTCCGCCATTGACTCAAGTGATAGAGGGTCCGCGTAGTGATCCTTCATGTAACGAGTAATGTTGGAAAGCTTCTTCAACTGCTTATTATTCTTAAGTATTTCCTCGTTGACGTTAAACTTTCGATATTTGGTAACAAGGATGTAAAGCAACTCATAGTACAGGCTGAGCACCTGCAGCTTGTTGCCCTCCTCACCCTTGGTATAAATCAAGTACATCTCCTGTAAAAGAGTAAACACTCTATGGTCAGTTTCCCTGTCTCCATGAGAAAACCAGATGAATTGTTCATCTGTAAAATACTCTGCAAAAGTATCCTGAGGTATCTGAAGCACTACTGTCCTATTTGGTTCAGGTGCAGAAATGCTGTGTATCTCGTTACTATTTACAATGACAAACTCGCCGTTTGAAAGGGGACGCTTCTTGTCATGTAAAGTAAATTCTAATCTACCTTCCCATACCGCAAATATTTCTATTGAGCGGTGCCAGTGCTTGTCACGGACATAATTGCCATTTGCTCCTTCAAAAGAAAAAAGCTTGAAAGGCAAGCCCGCATCCGTAACGACTACTTCATGTTGATAATCTTTTAAATCCATCTAAAAACACTCCCTTAAATATCGACAATCCCCGTCGGCCTCGTGGCCGATCAATTCAAAGCCAAGCTTTTCTAATAGCTTACGACTGGCCTTGTTGTTTGGATCGCATCGGGCAATAAGACTTTCCAGTCCATACTCATCCTCTGCCAGCTGAATAACTTTTTGGCAGACCTCATAGGCTAATCCTTGTCTCCAATGAGTTGATGCAATACAAAAACCAAGCTCCGCTTGATTTTCTCTGTCACAGGTCTCTCGAACCTCGATTCCTGCTCTTCCTAATAGTTTACCCGTAGTTTTGTCATGAATCAACCACATTCCAAAACCATAGAGTTTATATATATATTCTATATAATCTTGTTCGTATTGGCGCTCCTTCTCGTATTCGAAAAGAGGCTCCATGTAGTCGGTCATCCCAGGCAGTTTATACAACTCCACCAAATCATCCAAGTCATCAATTGATAACTCACGGATAGTGGTTCGCGCTGTTTCAGCAATGTCCCAAGGCACGCCTATACATCTGCGATAGATGCGTTCAAACACATAGTCGTCAACCTCATCCACATCTATCAATATATTATCGCATTTCAGGTCAGTGATACCATCATGCTCAAAAGCCGCCACAGGCTGGTGGCGATTAACACATTCATCAACAACAGCCTGGCTATCCGTAAGAACCAGTGTCCCTTGGGGATAGTCAGGCTGCAAAGCTACATATTCTGTTACCCTAACAATATTCTTAAGGTAATTCATGCTAGTCTCGGCTTCTTCCGTTTACAATGTAAATCAGACGAATCAACTGCAAGATTGTTGTAAATAACGCTGCCACATATGTAAGAGCTGCCGCTTTAAGAACCTTGGTAGCACCCATGTGCTCCATGTCATCTAAGATTCTATCCTGCTCAAGAATCTTAAGGGCTCTTGCGCTAGCGTCAAACTCTACTGGCAATGTAATAAGCTGGAAAAATACCACAAAAGTAAATAAGAAAATACCAAGCTTTGCAAGTGGTGTCATTCCAAGTAAAAGACCTATGATAACAACTGGCCATGAAACCCATGAACCTATGCTTGCAAGTGGCACTGACATACTTCTAAGCTTGAGTGGTCCGTAATTTTCCTGATGCTGAATGGCATGTCCACACTCGTGGGCAGCAACTCCTATGGCCGCTATAGTTGTCCTGCCATAAACAGAATCTGAAAGTCTAAGGACCTTTTCGTTTGGTGAGTAATGATCTGTAAGGTTGCCGCGAACACGCTCGATTCTCACATCATAAATACCTGCTGCATGCAGCATATGCTCTGCAACCTGATTGGATGTAAGCCCGCGCATTGACTTGATTTTGTTGAATTTATTGAATGTTCCCCTCACGTTCAACGCTGCAATTCCGCTGATTACTGCACCGATAATAACTAAAATTATAGTCCAGTCATAACCATATCCGTATCTAAAGTACATAATTAATTATCCTCCTTATGTCACATCTATTCGACAGCTCATTGAATAAATTTTGCCGTTAGATTTCTTCATTCTAACATCAAGGGTGGCGGTTCCCCTGCCAACACCTGTGATATTTCCACTAGAGTCTACCGTAAATACGTTAGCATCTGAAGATTTGTAAGTCACTGTATATTGCTTATCAGTGAAATTAAGATAATCCAAATCTATTGCCACCTGAGCAGTAGCACCATTTCCCATATCATATGAAGAATCATAAGGTAACATGATACTGCCTATCTGGGTGCCATTATTAGCATAACTCTTTGTTTTGGTAGGCTTCTTGGCTGTAGCCGTTCTTGCGGCCTGACCAGCATTTTGACTAGCATTTTGGCCATTTGCCGAATTCGCATTTGCGTTATTTCCACCATTATTATTGTTAGTGCCGTTATTGGCATTAGCATTACCCGTGCCATTATTACCGTTGGCGTTGGCATTGTTGTTATTGCCGTTGGCATTATTATTTGTGTTGCTATTTGTATTGTTATTCGAGTTGTTATTGTTTGCGTTGTTATTATTTGTATTGGAGTTATTGGCCCCATTATTGCTGTTGTTATTGGCGCTGTTGTTTGCCCCATTATTATTTCCGTTATTGTTGGCAGAGTTGTTACTTCCACTCTGTCCATTCTTTTCGTCCTCTGCCTTCTTTTCCTCGTCAGACTTATCAAGCTTTATATACATGGCCGGACGAATACCTGTACCAGTGTAATAATATCTCTTTTCGATAAGCTTGGTGCCCTCGTTAACATAAAGGCCAAAGGCCGGATCATCATAAGAATTGGTCCTAAGTGGCCACGAATAAGGTATAGGCTGCTCGTATTTAATAGTATCCTTGTGAGCGGTGAATTCATCCGTCGACAAGAAGAATATGTAATCCGAAGTAGCAACCTGTGAGTTGTAAATATTCTGATTCAAAGAATTCTTTCTCTGATTTTTAACATAATCTGCATCCAGTGTGGTGTCATGATAAAAGTTCATCAGACTTTCCTTGCTATTCTCAACCGATAGTGTGGTCTTTTGAATCTTGGCCCTTTCCTCCGGTGTAAAGCTGCCCTCATAAAATGTTTTGTTGAGCCAGCCTCTCCAGTAGCTCTCTGCCCACTTTACGTAACCTGCTTTGGTCCCATTGGACCTGTAATTGGAATCTATAGCCTGCCTATAAGAAGTGATTGATGCAGATGCAAGCGTCTGGCGAGACACGATAAGTGCAACCTTGGTAGAATCATCGTAGGACAAAATAGTCCAGTTGATGATATGGCCATCCAATATACCAAAGGCAATGTCATCTCCCTCTGCATAGCTTGCCTTGTTGCTCTTGCCTTTTGCAGACGCAAAGACAGAGGTTCCAACAATTGCAACCGCCATACAAAGCACTAATGAAAGTGACAATATGAACTTTGATTTAACAATGGCTTTTCTCATGCAAAAACTCCCAAAACTGCAAACTTCCCTTTTTATATTTTCATACTAAATCTCATACTTTCTTATGTCAAACAAATGACGGCTTTTTTAACAAAAATATCATTATTTTTATTGTTTTTTAAGAATTCAGTTGCTATACTGTGATGCGGAAATTTCAAATATTAGGAGTTTTTAAATGACAAAAAAAGATATGCTTAAATTATTGCACGACGAGGAACCTGTTCTTCGTGCAGAGATTACCGCTCTATATTCGGTTTTGGATCACAAGCTGGGACTTCGCGGAGCTCAACTACCAATTACATTTGGAATGGATGAAAAGGCCCTTGGTTCTTACCTTCCTGCATCCTACGATAATGAAGAGCAATTCCAGTTCTCATTATTTTTCATTGGTTTTTGCTTGAACGAGCAGCTTTCAAAGCCAGAGCGAATCAACCTTTACAAACACGAATATGCTCACTATATGGCTCACCATTTATTGATTCCAGACGAATACAACTGGCAGCCCGGTGTACATGGCAGTGCATGGAAATACTGCTGCTCTTTAATCGGAGCCATCCCTGCTGACTACTATGTAGAGGGGCAGGCCCTGAAAAAGGTGGATTACGATTCAGTCCTTACACGCCCTACCGTAGATCACAAGCAGGTGCAGATGCTTGATACTTATCGCACCCAGCGCATGTATAAAAATATAGAAAATTCCAAGGTTCAATATGAAATTGGAGACGTAGTTACTCATCCTAAGTTTGGAGAGGGTACAGTTAAAGAAATTGAAAAGCAGCCTTCATCTGTCCGCTTGCACATTGCATTTGGCGATGAGATAAAGATAATTGACCAGAAATGGTTGGTTAAGACCAAATATAAAAAGGTATCAGAACGATAAAATATGATAAAAGACTATAAAAGCGAAAGAAGCTATCTTAATTAAGACAGCTTCTTTCTTTATTGGCAAATTATAACTTTAACTATATTAAATCGCTCAAGTAAAACCTATGATAATTTATCCAGTACGCTCTTTAAAGTTTCCTCAAGGTCAAGGCCCGCCTCATCTACGATTACGTCTGCGTACTTTTCATATAATGGCACACGTTCTTCGTAAAGAGCCTTCAAATCCTGCCCATCCTTCAAGACTACGCCTCTACCCTTAAGGCTTCCAAGACGGCTATCCAGTGTGGCAAAATCCAATTTCAAATAAAGGATAGTTCCGATCTCCTTGAGATGCTCCATTGCTTCCTTGCCATAGATAACACTTCCACCTGTGGCAATTATTGTTTTTGAAGCCTGGATGCTGGCATTCACATCGTTTTCCACCTGCATGAAACCTTCAACACCTTTGTCTGCAATGATTTCTTTAAGCAGACGGTTCTCCCGCTTTTGAATAAGCAAATCCGCATCTACGAATTCGTACCCCAATTCTTTTGCGAGAACAACTCCCAAAGTACTCTTACCCACTCCCGGCATTCCGATTAAAACAATATTATCTTTCATATATCCCTCGCATAACAAATAAATCGGACATATTATGCCATAAATTTTTGTAATCTTCTACCCCTTTTTAAGAATGCCTAAGGGCTAACCCAAGCTTGCTTTTAATAGTTGAATAGATGATGTTTCCCAAAACCACCCCGCTCAGAGTCTGTACGGATAAGGTAAATAAGGTTGCCAACGCGTATGTGAGGCCAAACATAGGAATCTTTATTAATGTATAAAGCAAAATATGAATCAACCCTCCTATTATTGCTCCAACCCAAAGGTTAATTCTGGAGTTCTTTAAAATTTTAAAGGCAACCAACCCCATGACCAAAACCCAGGCTGACTTAATAATCATTGTAGGAATGACCCATGCCACATAGCCTCCGATTAAATCAGCCAAGCCAGCCCCAAGAGCTCCTGCGATAACTCCTCGTTTAGTTCCAAGAAGGCAGGTGGCTAAAATTATCATGCAATCCCCCAGGTGTGTATAGCCAAAGGCTGTTGGTATCTTGAAATAAAAGGTACCAAGAAAAACAAGTGCTATCAGCATTCCTTCGATTGCAATATCTCTTTGACTGTATCCTCTTGCCTTTGATTCTGTAACGTAATTATCCTTTTTCATATCAAATCCTCCTAATCTAGTAATGTGCCCATAAAGTTTTTCGCATTGTTATAAAAAATGTTTTCGTAATCTGCTTCCTTTAATGGGCAGGACAACACTTTTTGTATCTCCACCTCCGGTGCATGAAAAGGTGTATCTAAACCAAACATAACTCTTTCATTCCCCACTGTTTTGTATGCGTTATAAATCTGTGCAGTCATTGACGTACCCGATGTTTCCAGCCAGATATTTTTGTATCTCTTTGCAATGGTTTGAGCCGCCTCAACATATATGCCATGTCCATGTCCCATGTGAAGCATTGCAAATTTACATCTTGGGTGTCGCTCTGCCAAAAGTCCTATTTGCCATGGCAACGAAAATGGCTCATGTCCCGAATGGACAAAAAATGGTACATTGTATTTTTCACAAATCTCAGCAACCGGATCAACTATAGGTGAGTCTGCTGCATATCCATCAAATAATGATTGAATTTTCGCTCCCCTGCAGCCTTCATCCCTTATGAGATGTTCTAGCTCATCGTAGGCCTGCTGCCCCTTGGTGCAGTCCACCCAGACAATTGGCACAATCTTGTCCTTGGCCACTTTATAAGCTTCAAGCATCTCGTGATTTTTACTTGAATCTGATGGACAAAGCAACGTCTTTTCAATGTTAAACTTTTCCATCAAATCTAAAATCAGATTGATGTCCCCGCTAAAATTAAACGGGTTTCCCCAGGTTCCTATGTGGGAGTGCATATCAATCTTTTTAAAGTAATCTAAACTAAACATAGCACCATATCCCTCCTTGTGTTGGATATGATGCTATATTATTTCTGACCACTTTAAAAGCGGCAAAATTATTTAATTTTTAAGGGACAGATTAAATTGTTCTTTCTGCTCCAATTTCAAAATGGCACTTAACTATACCTAAGTCCACCTTGCTGAGGATGCCTCCATTTTCAACGATTTCTACAGAGTCATCATCATTTAACTTGATTGTAAACTTCTGCTGATTGAGAGCAGTTGGCGCCAAGAGGGCCAGTTCAACACCTGAATTAAACCAGTCCGGCTTTTGAGCCTTTCCTGCAGTTACCTGCTCAGCACTTTTTGACTTACGTGTCTTGCCCTGAGTCTGACCATAGCCTACGGCGATAACAAGAACTACTCGCTCGTCTTCTCCAACCGAAATTGGAAATTGCTTTTTATTGTATGTTCCAGTCCAGCATGTATTAAGACCCAACTGCTGAAGGAAAAGCACCAGCTTTTCTCCATAGTAGCCTACTCGCTCGTCAAGGTCATCGGCATCCTTTCCAACGCATGCAATAATGCTTGGTGCTGAGGCAAGACCAGTTGCCTTGTAGATTAATTTATTATATGTGCCACCTGCATCTGCAACAAACTGAAGGTGAAGATTGCCCTCTGCATTTAGCTGTGCCACCTTTTCTTCAATCTGCGAAACCTTCTCTGGCTCTATTGCTTTGTCAGTGTAATTACGCACCGAATGTCTCTGAAAAATCGCTTCCTTTTCTGTCATTACTCTTACCCTCCTATTTTATTTTTCATAATCATTATCAATAATTGCACACAACCGAATTGTATCATAATCCAGTCGATAAATACAATCTGTAGTGTTATAATTAGCTCAATAATTTTAAAATTTGAACACTATGGGGGATGCTTGGCATGGAACGACCTATACTAAAAAACAAACTTTATTTGTATCTTACAGAATTTTTTGCAGGAATGTCTGTTATGGCGGTTGAACTTGGAGCCAGTAGATTGCTGGCTCCTTATTTTAGTTCATCTCAGATTGTTTGGACCATCATCATCGGAACAATCATGATTGCTATGGCATTGGGAAATTTATACGGAGGAAAAATGGCGGACAAGGATCCCAATCCCGACAAGCTTTACAAGCGAATAATCATCGCTGCTCTTTGGATTGCCGCTATTCCTGTTGTTGGTAAATATTTAATTATAGGCATTTCCGCCCTATTGATATTTACTGTGAGCACTGGCTTTTTAACAATCGCAGCCTTTGCAGCCTGTATGATAATATTCGTATATCCGTTATTTTTACTTGGAACTGTCACTCCTTCGTTGGTTAAATTTTCAGTTGATAGTTTGGACGATAGCGGCAGTGTTGTTGGAAAGCTAAATGCCAGCAACACCATTGGTAGCATCATCGGTACTTTTGTTCCTACATTTATTAGTATCCCTGCCGTCGGCACCAGCGTAACGTTCCTTATATTTGCTGGGATTTTGCTGATTCTTTGCATTATATATTTCGTAAGCTCCAAGATAAATTTTTCCAAGGCCAAGAGGGTTCCTGTTAGCATCGTTTTATTTGTAGCCTTCTGCTTTCTTGGCCATGACAACAGCTTTGCATTTTGGCAAAATAACTTGGCTTACGAAGGCGAATCTATCTACAATTATCTCCAGGTGCATGAGGACGATACAGCAGTTGTTTTGTCTACAAATGTGCTGTTTGGAACTCAATCGGTTTATATGAAAGAAAAGGGCCCAACTGGCATGTACTACGACACCGCCATGGCATCCCTATATATGGCTGATGTTAAAAACAAGGATAAACTGGATTTGCTAATTCTTGGTAATGGCACCGGCACTTTTGCCACCCAGTCCAACAGATACTTTGAAAATTTAAATATCACCGGCGTAGAAATCGATGACAAAATCACACACTTAGCAGGTGAGTACTTTGATTTTTCTGATGATATAGATGTTGTAACCTACGATGGTCGTGCCTATTTAAATGCTGTGGACGAAAAGTACGATGTGATTATGGTAGATGCTTATCAGGATATTACTATTCCATTTCAGATGTCCTCGGTAGAATTTTTTACTATGGTAAAGGACCATCTAAAGGAAAATGGTGTAATGGTGGTAAATATGAATATGCGAAGCAATGCCAAGGGTAATATCAACGACTACCTGGCTGACACCATTGCAAGTGTATTTAACACCGTATATACCTCAGATGTGTTGGGAAATACCAACCGTGAGCTTTTTGCATCTAACAATCCTGAGATGCTTGCCAATTTCAACAGGGGTTTTGAATCTGAAAATGATCATGATTTGAAATATATGATGAAAAAGGTCGCCGATAATATCACTCCACTTAAAGCTGGCGACTATATCCTTACAGACGATAAGGCTCCTGTGGAGTTACTTGGAATGCGTTTGATGGATGATTTAATTAAAGATGAAGTGGGCTTTTATAAAGAAATTTATAAGACCGAAGGAATTGAAGGCCTGATGAATTATCTATAACAAATTCGTAAATACGAATCAATAAAATTTGTTTATTTTTCATTGGAACACTTCTAGAAATTTGTTAAAAAAACAACCCTCCTGTGATAACTTTAACTCATGTAGATTAAACAATAGTTAATAATCACGGGAGGGTTTTGAAATGTTTCGTCGCTTTTTAGAATGGATACGCCACTTTGACCTTAGAAAGGCCGGAATAATTAATATCGCCATAAGCGTAATCAACATCATTGTACATATCCTTGTTATCAAGGGTGTTCTTCCATATCAGTGGGTAAACGGTGGTCGTACACCATCTTTTGAAGCTGCTCAGCAAATCTCATCCTCTTCTATTTTTATCATGATACCTGGCATAATCATCACTTTATTTGCCAGCCAAATTATCCCAGTAAATTTTAATAAATTCTGGGGCATCGCAGTTTCAGCATTATTGATTCTACTTTTGCCTGTATCATTTATAGGTATAATCCAACAGTTCCTTGGCACTATGTTTGAAAAGTGCGTTATGAGCATCATTACCATAATAGGCTTCTGCACCGCAGCAAGGGTTGCGTTGGAGAAGAGGTGGTAGAGGCAATTATTTTCTAAGGGTTTTAACTTTAGAAAAGCTTCTATCCGGTGTAGGAGGTTTTTCATAAAATGGATAATCAGCATCTAATGAGTGATTGTCCGCTAGTCGAGTTTTTTCTCGACTACTTTGATTTACTCCTGCTTGTATATCATTTCTAGCATAAGTCTGTTTTTCAAAATAATCTCCTACTACTGGGTTGGAATAAGGCACTCGCTCAGGCAAATTCCCATTTTGTTGCTGCAAGTTACCACCATAATTCTGAACAGTACGTGTCCTATTTAAAGCATTATTTTGAGGTTCCCTGCTCCTTCCAACATTATATGCAGTTTGAGATCTATTTAACGCACTACCAGAATTGGTTATGGCATGATTACTTTGATGCAAGCTCTGATTACGCTTAGGTGTTGGCAACTCGTTATGTTCATTTAGCTTCTTTTTTATTCTATTTGGAGACATATCCGAATTATATATTTCTTGCATCGGACGCTTACTCGAGCCCCCACCACCTGTAATTACTTTTTTTAATACCTTACTAAAACTCTTTAAAACATTACTCTTCTTAGACTTCTCGTTTCTTGGCATTACTTTTTCCTCCTTGGGCGGTTAAATATATGCCTTGCGAATCAAAAAATCCTTTCGCGGGCTATTTAATTATTTTATTAAAGTATTAGTATAGATAATTTCCTGTTCACACCGTTTAAATTTATTACTCCCCTTTAGTGTTTTTATGTATTAAATTGAACGACTCCTGCTTAGTTGTCTTTCTGGAGATGGATTCGAAAGGTTCCTACGAGCCTCTTCTAAATTCTGATTATGTGTTTCATATAAATCATTAAGATTTTTATTCAAATCACTTATTTTTCCTTTTACCTCTTTAACATTTACGTATGGATTCTTTTTTTTATCCAAAGATTTGTCAATATCCTCACACAATGAACGTGCATTTTTTAAAACATCTTTTGAAGCTTGTAAATGACCTATATGTAGAAGGTTATCTATCTTTTCGTGATTTTTCCTGTGCTTATTCTTTAATTCTTTTATTTTATGTTTACCATATAACTTCTTTACCTGATAAGTAAAGCCTCTATCAACATATTTTCTTGAGTCTTTTTTCAGCAATTTTATCTTATCTATATCTTGGCTCCATTGTTCTTTCTTATCATCAGTAACCAAATCTTTCATTTTATTTTTATGCTCTGTATCCAGGAACACTTCATTATCATTATGTTCTGATATATCTACCATTAATTTTAAAATGTCATCTTTCTCGCCTTGGAATCTTGTTATAATTTTCTCTAAAGTTGAAATACTGCCTCTTAATGCTGTTTTGCACGCATCATTCATATGTTTATTTTTTTTAATACCCTCTTGAAATCGTTCCCGTCCTTTAGTCGCATCATAAATAGCTCTATCGCATACTTCATTTGCTTTTGCTAAAGCATTTAAAGCTTGCATAAATCCAATTTGTTCATCATTAATATTAAAAATATTATTATTTTCTGTTCTGTTTGCCATAATTTACCTCCTTTAGTCATAGCAATGTTGCTTTAATTCCCCTCATTTATAATTCAAAAAAAATACTACTTTTTTTCCATATTTTTAACCTTTTCAAAAAGTCTTTCACATTAACCATTTCCGCCTTATTGTCAGAATAATTACTAGTGCTCAAGTTTCTTGAAACAGCGCTCAATCCCGCACAAAAAAAGCCCTATGACTTTATCCATCATAGGGCTTTAAAATCAATATTATATCTACTCATAAAAGTGAGATTTTACGCTTCCATTAAGCAAGTGCTGCTGTAATGATAGCCATAGAATAAACTTCTTGTGCGTTGCAACCACGAGACAAATCGTTGATTGGTGCGTTAAGGCCAAGAAGAATAGGGCCGTAAGCATCGAATCCGCCAAGACGCTGTGCAATCTTGTAACCGATGTTACCTGCATTGATGTCTGGGAAGATAAATGTATTTGCATGACCTGCAACTGGTGAATCAGGGCACTTTGTCTTTGCAACACGTGGTGAAACTGCTGCGTCAAACTGAAGCTCGCCATCGATGTCAAGATCAGGATACTTCTCCTTCGCAAGCTTTGTTGCTGTATTCATCTTTTCAACATCCTCGCCCTTTCCAGAACCAAGTGTTGAGTATGAAAGCATGGCAATCTTTGGAGCGATACCAAAGATTCTAGCACAAGCTGCTGTCTCGCCAGCGATTTCTGCAAGCTCTTCAGCGTTTGGCTTGATGTTGATAGCGCAATCGCCCATAGCAAGAACTTCGCGATCACCTGTAGCATGGTTACGAACCATGATGAAGCATGAAGATACAATGCTGTTGCCTGGCTTTGTCTTGATAACCTGAAGTGCAGGACGAACTGTATCTGCAGTTGAGTATGTAGCACCACCTAAAAGTGCATCAGCAATACCCATCTTTACAAGCATAGTACCAAAGTAGTTTGCGTGCTTACATGTCTCTGCTGCCTGCTCCATTGTAACGCCCTTGCTCTTTCTAAGCTCACAGAAAAGCTCGCACATCTCGTCAAACTTATCAAAATTATCTGGGTCAATGATAACAGCTCCACGAATATTGAAACCAGCATCCTCAGCTGCTGCCTTAATCTCTGATTCCTTTCCAATAAGAATTGGCTGAAGGAAGTCTGAACCTAAAAGACGGCTAGATGCCTCGATAATACGTGGGTCTGTTCCTTCTGTGAAAACAATTTTCTTAGGATCTTTTTTAAGAATGTCAATTAATGCTCCAAATCCTGCCATTTTAATTTCCTCTTTCTCTCTTTAAAACTTTATATCATCCGTTGAAGCTAAAGGCTCCACAGGGTGCGTTAGTTATTTAAAACTACATTTGATATATTACTCCTTTTTTATGAAAAAATGGTGGTTTTTTTAATTGTTTTCAATTTTGTACTTTTTTGTATTTATTTCTGAGAAATGCGTCCTTCGCCATCCACAGCCACATTTGACGATATGCTTTCTACAAATGGGCATGACGCCAAATCCATGGATGTACATGCACTGTTTGCTGTAATCGGCACAATGCGGTAAGTGATATTGTCGTTTTCATCAATGGCAAATTCTGCTGCAGCTCCACCGCCAGCTTTGATGGTTGGATTAAAAATAAAGTTGCCCAAGCTATAAAAAATTGGCTTGCCGTTATAGTATTCCACCGGCTGTATGCAATGGCTGTGCATCCCGATAACCGCATCAGCTCCAGCATCAATCATCTTGTGACCATCACTTATCTGATAATCTTCCAAATCAGTAGTGTGCTCAACGCCCCAATGAACCATAACAAACAGATAATCCACCTGACTATCTGCCGCCGCAATTGCATTTATCAAATCCGTCTCATCGTAAAAGCAAAACTCTCCTGGCTGGGCATTCAAAACATTCCAACTTCCAACTGGTATTACATGGCTTGCCGCCAAAAATCCATAGGTACGCCCCTTAGCATCAGTTTTTATAATGAGTTTGCTTGAATCCTCAAGACTGTTTCCTGCACCAGTATATTCAATTCCTGCATCTGTTAGAGTTGAAAAAGTATCTGTCAAAGCATCTCTTCCATAATCCAACACATGATTGTTTGCAAGGCCAGCTATGTCTGTACCCAAATCCTTTAACACCGACACATAGCTTGGATCAACTCTAAAGGTATACTGCTTGTCAGGAGCTTTCTCACCTCTTGTTGAAAAACAAAATTCATTGTTAATCATTGTAAAATCTGCATCACAGAGCAAGCTCTTAACCTCAGGACTAACCACTCCATCAATACCGCTTGCATTATAATTTGCTAGCACCGAATCGCTAAGCTCTATGTCACCCGTAAATACAATATTGGTTCGCATCTCTTCTGGCGATGGCTGTGCTTCAGTCTCCTGAGATGCATTTGCATCACCCACAGTCGCAGCTTGATTTATGTCATTATCCTTAGTTGATGTGCCGTTATTCTCCTTGATTTCACTCATCAATTCCTGCCCCTGCTCGGCAAATGGCCCATCTGAACCAAATGCGTACCAAGCTGCAGCACATAAAATAATAAGCACAAGTAATGTTTTTAGTAATGCACCAAAAAATTTTTTCATATAATGTAATCACTTTCTCAATAATCTTTCCATATACATTATTGAATTGTACCATATATTAATTTTTATTGTTGCCAACTATTATGTTAAGCTTTTAATCATTTGACTTTTATAGGCTGCGCACCCGCATATCTATAAGTACTAGACGTTTCAGTAGTTTTATTTTTCTGTATTTTTCTGTTCATATCACCACTCTTTAAATATATTTCTCTACGAGCATAATTTAGCTTAATCATCTCGTTTTGAGATAGTTCTTTAACTTTTAAAATGCCTTGTTTCTCTCTAATACCCAGTTGAGTATCAATTATAGCATCACCAATATCTGCAGAAGCCTTTCTTGTTTCATCTATTTCTTTCATTAAATCATTAAAACTGTTTATGCCTATAGACTCTTGTAATCTTTTTGCGGCATTCACTCTATCATTAACTCTAGCACGCGGATTTGTGACTGCTCCTCTGTTAGATTCAATTCCAGACTGTCTGAGTCTATCACCCATATATGACTGACCGACAGTATTATAAAATGTACCTATCATTGTTTCTATGTCCGGTTCTACTTCTTCTGAATCCTCCTCTTGTTCAGCGGCTTTTGGCTTATCCTCTTGCTCCATTTCTTTTGTAAAATCCTCATTCTCTTCCTCTTCTGGTAAATTATCAGCTTCGGTATATAATTTATAATCATTTTCTTGTTTAAATTTTACTTTTGTTTCTTTCGCAACATATTCGTTATTCCAATCTACAATTTGCTCCTTTGATTTTTCTCTAAAATCTGATATTACCAAACGTTGTCTTTTCAACAGATCTAATCGCTTCGTTATCTGAGACATAGCAGTATTTATTATCAATGCATGCTGTGGAGATAAAATTTTATCTGGATTACAGATATTTATCAAATCCCCGGTTAGCTCTTCAATAATATCCGAAATATCTTTATGCTCACTCAGTTTGCCATAATCATCTTTTAACTTTTCCATAGTATCGCCATTTATATATTCAAAAGTCTCTCGATTTGAATCGTTACCAGGCATTGTACTAAATGTATTTATGGTTATATACTCGTTGCATTCGTCGTATATAGCTTCTGCATTATCTCTAATGTGTCTCAAATCACTTATATTTTCTTTATATGATTCTATAACTGCCGTGGTTTCAACTGCATCATAATTTATTCCATTAGCTTTTAATACCTCCTCAAATTCTTCTACTATATCCCTCGCTTCCTTATATGCCATTATTCTGTCTTTTGCTTTCGCTTTAACTTCATATGACATATTCTTAATATCATCAAAGTCTTGCTCACTCATTTCTATTGGAGCTTCCTCATCAGTAGCTTGCTGATTTTCCTCCTTTGCAGCTAGCTTATTTTTTTGCAATACCAACAATGGGATATCATCTTCATCATCTACTTCCTGCTTATTTTCATGCTCAGCCAATTGAGGTTTATCTAATACTGGTTCAGGATTCCTCCACTTCTGTCTAATACTTCTTCTTTCTTCATTTCCTAGTTTGGAAAAATCTTTTTGGTTTTGGTATCTTCTGCTTTTGGCAATTTCATCTAATTCTACCTCTATACCGCCCTTTGTTACCTTCTCTTTATCTACTTCATATCTTTCAAAAAAATCTATTTTTACATCATCGTTGAATTTGACTTTTTGCTCCTTGGTCTCGAACTCAACTCCGTCTTTATTAATCTTCAGCGCATTATATATATTATCTCGTTGTGTTTTCGGCATATTTCTACATGACTTACCTCTATATATAATGTTATGCAAATCATTATTACATTTCTCGACAATATTCGTATATTCTTCATTTATTGTTTGCAACTTATTATTTAATAAATTTTTGGTGTCCTCACCTATGTATACAAACGGCTCTATTATGTGGTTTGATATTTCACTGCTTGCATTGACTTCTTCATATTGACTGTATTCACGATGAATATTTTGTGCATTGTTTCTGATTGTTCTCAGGTTTTTAATTTCTTTATTATATTCTCTTGTTTTTTCTTCAAAATCACCTATAAAAAAATGCCTGCCCGCTTCCTTTTTTAATATGGCTTTTAGCTGTCTGATTCTTCTTCTACCCTGTTTATATTCATCCATTCCTTTTTTTGTTATATCCGAAAGTTTGACAGCCATCTCATTTATCTCATTGAAATCTTCAACCGAAATATTAGGAAATACCTTCTGTGTCAGTTCATTTATACTGTTATTTAATTCTAAATAATTAGTATAAAAATCCAACGTATCACCCTGCTTATTCCAAATTTCCTCCACTTGATCGAGTTTTTTCTCAACTTGATTAAGTTCATTCTCATAATCAGTTACATCTTCTTTTTCTTTTAAGTAGCTGTTTATTTCTCTTATTTGCAATTTGCAAGATTGAAATAATGACTCTTTATTAATTTTATTATAAAAGTCATTTTCATCTTCAAAAAGATTAGGATTAGGCATCTCTAAAGATAAATATGGATTATTGCTAGATTCTTTTTCGGGAGTCTTCACAAGAGTTTTTTCATTTTCTCTATTTTGACTTCTATTAAAAATCCTTTTTACACCTTTCCAAACACCTCGCGCTCTTTTAAATACACCTCTTCTTGAATTAACCTTTTCATTATCCTTATTTTTGGGCATAACATTATTCTCCTTTCAGCACCTTATCTACCGTTACTCAATTCTCCCTGGCAGATAAAACTCTCATTAATTATTTTTCTCCCTTGATTATTCTGAAGTAATCTTTGTTGATTATCGCTTTCTAGACTATCATCAGAATACACCTCCAATTATAATTCAATAAAATAATCATACTTTTTTCCATTTTAAAGAAATTTTCATAAAATCATCACATTGGATTAATTCATACTTATTGCAATCGACACTGATTTTGACCCACCAGAAATGGAATTATATACAAGAAAGAGTTTTGCTACGCAAAACTCCAGCAGTGCGAGGCGACATTTGCTGTAAGCAAATAAATTCTTCTGTCGCCGAGACACATATTTCACACGAAGTGTGTTTTTTACCTTATAGGAGATTGCAAAGCAATTTCC
>JAILGH010000103.1 GCA_024697025.1 Pseudobutyrivibrio sp. | reverse complement strand
CATCGATATGTTCTATAAATACATGACACCATACTACACTTATTTAGTGGCGTATTGTTTGTTGAAACAGGAGGATAAATAATGAGATATGCAATTATTGGATGCGGACGTATTTCACCAAACCACGTAGTAGCATCACAGAAAACAGGCCTTGATTTAGTTGCACTTTGCGATCTTGACCTTAAAAACACAGAGGACAAAATCAAGAAATTTGATCTTGATGCAAGCTATGTTAAGCAATACACAGATTACAAAAAGATGCTTGAGGAGATGAAGCCAGAGCTTGTAGCAATCGCTACAGAGTCAGGCAAGCATGCACAGATTGCACTTGATTGTATCGAGGCAGGCTGCAACGTTATCATCGAAAAGCCAATCGCTCTTTCTCTTGCTGATGCAGATAAAATCATCGAAGCAGGACATAAGAAAGGTGTTAAGGTTTGTGCTTGTCACCAGAACAGATTTAACAAGTCAATCCAGATGATTAGAGAAGCTCTTGAAAAGGGTAGATTTGGTCGTCTTTTATATGGTACAGCTCACATTCGTTGGGCTCGTGACCACGAATACTATGACCGCGCTTCTTGGAGAGGCACATGGGAGCAGGACGGTGGTGCACTTATGAATCAGTGTATCCACGATATCGACCTTCTCCGTTGGATGATGGGTGATGATGTTGTTCGTGTCGTAGGTATGACAGACAGATTAAAGCACGATTACATCCAGGCTGAGGACCTTGGTATCGCTCTCGTTCAGTTTGCAAACGGCAGCTACGGTATCATCGAAGGAACTACAGACGTATTTCCTAAGAACCTCGAGGAGACACTTTACATCTTCGGTGATAAGGGTACAGTTAAGGCCGGCGGCGATGCTGTAAACCTTCTTGAAGAGTGGAACTTCTCTGATTACATCGACGAGCCAGAGCAGGTTAAGAAGGAATGCTCAGAGCTTCCTCCAAACGTATACGGCTTTGGTCATACTAAGCTTTACCGCGACGTTATCGACGCAATTGAAAATGATAGAGAGCCATACGTAAATGGCGAGGCAGGTCGCCGCGCCCTTGAGATGGTACTTGCGATTTATAAATCAGCTGCAACTGGGGAGACTGTAGAGTTCCCAATGAAAGAATGCAGCACTATGGATTTTGTAGGAAGATTTGATAAATAAGGGACAATATGAAACCTAGAGAATATGGTGGTTGTTTGCCACTAGAGCTTCAGAAACTTAATAAAGATTATTTTCCAGGGTTCGATTATGTTGCCCTTAACTCTGGGCGAAGTGCAATTGCTTATGCTGCGATAGTTGGTGGATTTGAAAAGGTCTATATTCCATACTACACCTGCAAAACAGTTGAGGCTGGTTTGAAACTATCTAACCAGATAGAAATCTGCCATTACAACATCGATGAAAATCTCATGCCAATAGCGCCAGAAGATGGCTTTGATGACAGAGCACTTTTCGTATATACGAATTACTTTGGAATCATGACACACGTTCAGCAGATGGATATCATCGCTGAGCATAGCCATGTCTTATTTGACAACACTCAAGGATTTTTTACCAAGCCTATGAGAGGAATTTACTCAGCATACAGCTGTCGCAAATTCTTTGGTGTGCCAGACGGAGCCTTTCTAGTAGCGGACAAGCTGCCAAAGCTTAATCTACCAACAGGCCACAGCTCTGATAAAGCAGAGTTTTTGCTTAAATCTATAGAAGATGGCCCAAATGCTGCTTATGATATTTCCAAAGAAAACGAAGAGCACATCAACGGCGAAGGGCTTCGCTATATGTCTGGGCTAACTTCGGCAATCATGGATGGAATAGATTTGCAAACGGTAAACGACAAGCGTATCGCAAACTTCAACAAGCTCCATGAACTATTGGGAGACAAAAATGAGCTCAGCATCAAGTTAGAAAATGGAGCTCCGATGGTCTATCCACTACTTGTGGATGTAGACGGTGTTCGTGAGCACTTAGTAGATAATAAAATCTTCGTTCCACGTTGGTGGCGATGGATTGAAGATTCAAAGGATACAAACGAATTTGAAAAGCATTTATCAAAGCATCTTGTTCCAATCCCTATCACCCAGATTTATGATGAAGAGGATATGGAATACATTGCTAAGATAGTGAAAGAAATAGTATAGGAGGAGAATTATTTTGAAAAGATATGTAATTACTTAGTAGTCTGAGTTTAAAATAAAACAAATGGTTAAGCTCAGATGAATCCCTAGATTAAGTATTTTGGAGGATTATTATGAGCAATATAAAAGAGTATGTAGATTTAAGAGACTGGCCTGAAGGAAGGGATGCAGCAGCTGAGTGGTTTCATAACAAGTGGGGCATTCCCAAAGAGGCATATCTAGAGTGTATAGATGATTATTTGAACAGAAATAGTGAGTTGGGATGGTATCTCTGCATGACGGGAGACAATATAGTTGGAGGCTTAGGAGTCATTGAAAATGATTTCCATGACCGAAAAGATTTAGCTCCAAATGTTTGCGCTGTTTATACCGAAGAGGCATATAGAGGCCAGGGCATAGCAGGGAAGCTTCTGAATATGGCTGTCAATGAAATGAAGAAAAAAGGTATTTCCCCAATTTACCTAGTAACTGACCATGTTGGATTTTATGAAAGATATGGTTGGGAATTCTTGTGTTTGGTTCAAGGTGATGATGAGCCCGATATGACAAGAATGTACGTACATTATTAAAATTGAAGTGGTTTTGGACCTAATATTCTGCCAAAAAAAATGTAGAATATTAGGTCCTTTTATTGGAAAAATAAAGCGATTGCATTATACCTGAAACACGTGTATAATCTAATTACGAAAGGGTACAATATGATTGCAAGTTTTAAGAATATAGCTACTCAAAGAATATATGAGCAGCATTTTGTGAAAGCTATTCCTAGAGATGTTTCAAAAGTGGCTCTCAGAAAGTTGATTATGTTAGACAATGCAAGTTGTATAAACGATTTGAGGGTTCCACCCGGGAATAGGTTGGAAAAACTTAGTGGAGATAGGAGTGGGCAGTATAGTATAAGAATTAATGATCAATATAGAATATGCTTTACTGAGAATGATGGTGACTTCTATGATGTAGAAATAACAGATTATCATTAGTATTCAAAGAAAGAGGATTATTATGGCTAAACTAATACAGACACCGACAATTGGTGAAATTTTAAAAGAGGAATTTATGGAGCCACTGGGAATATCTGCCTATAGATTGGCTCATGATATATTTGTTCCTGTGTCTAGAATCCAGGATATTATCCATGGCAGAAGACAAATTACAGTAGATACATCCTTGCGATTGGGTAAATTTTTTGGTGTGAGTGACAACTATTTTTTGAAAATGCAAGATGATATTAATCTCAGAAATGCTCGAGTTGAATTAGAGGATGAACTAAATATGATTCAAGCATTCAAATAGAAGTCTAAGTTGTTCATAGTTTGGTATTTTATGGCGCCGTTTGGCGCCATTTCTATGACATTTTCTAGCAACAAATGGTATAATGTTATGGATTGCAATTTGTAGTCAGTTTAGGTAGACTACATACGGTCTAAATATCACAGAAAGCATTGCAGGTACAGGCTTTGAAAAACAAAAATACAATCAGAAAAATTGAGGGTTTAATAGAACTCTTGATAATGGCAATTGCATATTATTTTATTTGGAAATACATGAT
>JAILGH010000035.1 GCA_024697025.1 Pseudobutyrivibrio sp. | reverse complement strand
GTATGAGCAAGCACGCAATCAAAATACTTGCGGCACTTCTTGATTACCGCTGCAAGACGAATAATCTCTGGGCGCGTGCCCACGATAATCAAAAGCTTAAGTTTTCCATTATTTTTGAACATCTATAATCCTCCGCTACTATCAGACTTCTTCAAAATAAGTGTCTGGTCTATCCTGTTCAAGTAATTCGTTGGCCCACATGAGTGTCACCATATCATCCGTCTTAGAAAGATTGATAATGTTATGGGCATATCCTGGAAGCATATGAACAGCCTGCATTTTCTCGCCACAAACCTCGTATTCTATCACTGGATAAGGATTGCCATTTTCATCAACACCAACACGGCGCTGCTGAATCAAGCCGTGGCCTGCCACCACAATGAAAAATTCCCACTTGGTATGGTGCCAATGCTGACCCTTAGTAATGCCAGGCTTGCTTATATTAACTGAAAACTGACCATGGCTGGCAGTCTTTAAAAGCTCAGTAAAAGAACCTCGGTCATCACAGTTCATCTTTAAATCAAATATTGCCTTGTCCTTTGGTAAATAGCTAAGATAGGTACTATAAAGCTTCTTGGCAAATGAGCCATTTGGAATGTCTGGCATCATAAGTGTATCGGGCTGCTCTACAAAACTGTCTAACAACTCAACGATTTCACCAAGAGTAACATGATGAGATACAGGAACGTAACAATATTTGCCTGCTGTATCAGGAACGACCTGTCCATCCTCATCAAAATCACATCTATGCTCATCACCTCTGATGGCATCAAACATTTCATTTACCAAATCATCAATGTAAACAAGTTCTAACTCTGTGCTAGCATCGTTTACGGTGATGTCTAAATTGTTTGCTTTGTTGTTACAGAAAGTTGCAACAGCGGAATTGTAATTTGGTCTACACCATTTTCCAAAAAGATTTGGAAAGCGATAAACCAAAACCTTTGCGCCACTATCCTTGGCGTATTTAAAGAAAAGCTCCTCGCCTGCAAGCTTACTTTGACCATACTCGCTACCCGCGTAGCGGCCAATGAGCGTAGCTTGGATTGATGATGAAAGCATCACCGGGCAAGTGTTATTATGTTTTTTGAGTGTATCTAGCAGCGTGCTGGCAAATCCAAAATTGCCCTCCATAAATTCGCTGTTATCCTTTGGGCGATTGACACCCGCAAGGTTAAAAACGAAATCACAATCGCTGCAGTATCTATTCAACTCCTCTAAAGTAGCGTCCTTGTCATATTCGTATACCACAAGCTCATCACAATCTATCTGATGAAACTTGTCACGACCATCTGCCGCACATTTCAAGGTCTCGACTAGATTTTTACCAACAAAACCTGCGGCCCCTGTAACTAATATTTTCAATGCTTTTTCTCCTAGTTCGCATAATAATCCATAATCCTAGGTATTATACCACATTGTAAGGATAAACGCACACATCCTAAGTCTTGAATACAAAAAAAAGAAGTATGATTCTTGCATTGCAAAAATCATACTTCTGTCTTATTTCTCATATTGATTTGTATTAACCGAAAAAGTTTAGCTAAAAATGTTTTCTATCCAAACATATCCTTAATCTTTTGCCATAGTGATTTAGGACGCTTTTTGTATGTAAACTTTAAAGTTTTATATTTAGATAATGGGTCCGCATTAGCGTCAAGCTTTTCGCAAAACACCTGCATCCAAACCACATCCTCATCTTTTCCCTGAAAATCATCAAAGGATGTCTCGTTATTCTCTAAATCATCAAATCTTTTTTTGATTGCCGTGAGCCTTTGGTATGTAGTATCCCATTCGTTGATGGCATCTTTGGCTTCGATATAGGAATCCTTCATCTTCTCGAGATATTTGCCTACACCATCCTCGTCATAGTTCCATCGCTCGCACATAATCTCATCGAAGATTCTGTACTCGTCAAAGAACTTTTCATTTGTACGTCTGAATTTTGAATTTACCATAACTAATCCCCTTGCCCCTATTAACCGTTAACTAGCTGTACTTCTATAAATGATATCGGAATAATATCATAGCTGATTAGGACTATTATACGATTAAAATGTGTATTTTTAGCATATATTCGATTCAAAATTACTATTAAAAAAATTTATTCAAATGAAATATGAGTCTCTGGCCTCTGATACTTGCTAACATCCAAAATATAGGTGCGATTGCCTTCATTATCCTCTGATTTAAGTTCAAATCCGTAAGCATCAAAAAATTCCTTAACCATGCCATTCTTCGGCGTTGGATAATAGTGACCCACGATAGTTTCCACATTTGCAGCCTTTGCTTTTTCAACCAAGATGTTCATCATCACATCTTCCATTCCTCGCTTGAGAACGCGACAACTCATGAGCCAAAGCTTTATATCAAGGCTCTTGCCATCAACAATCTCACCTGCTACAACAGTTACGATTCCGTTGTCTGCAAATTTATCAACAAGCTTTCCAGCTAGGCAGATATGATTGCTATCATTTTCCATGGCACGTATATCGTCCTCACTGCAACGAAGGGTTGTGAGATTAAACTGATTAGACTTATTAGTAAGCTGTGCAACACGCTGAATAATTATTGGCTCAAAGCCTGTGATGGTAGCTGTCATCTCCAAGCTATCTAGATACTGTCCATAATCTGCAAAAGCTGCAACGGCCTTGCTAGCCTGAGCCTTGGCGTGGTACATCTCAGTCTTTTTCATGTCCTCAGCTGAGATATTTGTCACTTCGAAATATCCACTATGGTCTAAAATTTTGATGTAGTTTTCAACACCGTCCATGGCAGGTGCCTCCACCCCAGGAATCTGCGCTGATACTATCTCACGCTCTGCAGGATTGTCATCTGCAAATACGAAGCTGTCAGCTCCCAGTGTAAGAGCATCGGCCATCTGCTGTAGGTTGATATCCTTTGGCTCCCAGTTAGCCTTTATCTCAACAAAATCATCTGGATGAAGTACGCTGTCAGGGTGATTCAATCCAGCGATTGCATTATCATAATCATTTTTGGAATCGACTGTTAAAATAACGCCGATATCTTTTAGGCTCTTGCAGTAGTTCTGAAACTCTGCGTAGACCTGGCCCACTGGAACCTCTGGGCCAATCTTGATGCCTTCCACACCGTCATCACCCACTATTCCGCCCCAAAGAGTATTATCCAAATCAAGACAAAGCACCTTTTTGTTGCGACCGTAGATTGATTTAATAATATTTGCCACAGATTGTGCTACATAAGGAATGGCATCCATGTTGATGCACTTGTACATGTTCCAATACTTGGCATCATTCCACTCTGAAATACCAAAATCTGCCGCAATA
>JAILGH010000009.1 GCA_024697025.1 Pseudobutyrivibrio sp. | reverse complement strand
GGACTTCTTATGGTTATAGTTCTTGCCATGGCAACTTTCGCAGGGTGCGGAAGTTCTAGTGGAGGCTCTGGCAGCGTAAATGCAAAGGGAAAGAAAATTCTTCTGGCTTTGCATGATGAGACAGATACTTTCTTACCAAAGATTACAGATGCTATTCTTGCTGAGGCACAGGCTCAGGGCATTACTGCAGACGTGGTTTATGCAGAAAACAATGTTGATAATCAAAGAGAGCAGATAAAGGCTGCGGTGGGAAAATATGATGCGATTATTTGTAGACTCTATGATTCATCTACAGCTCTGCAGATGGAGATTGCGGCAGGAGATACGCCAATCGTATTTATTAACAATCAGCCAGATGATAGTTTCCTTAAGGCAGACAAGTATGTATATGTTGCCTCATTTGAGCAAGATGCGGGAAGATACCAGGCTGAATATGTTTGGAATGGTTTAGGTAAACCTTCTTCTGTTAATGCTATTATTTTCATGGGTGGAAAGGGACACTCAGCAGTTGAACCTAGAACAAATGCAATTAAGTATTTCTTCTGGGATAACAACGTAGATTTGAATCTTGTATTTTTAGACTATGGCGATTGGTCAGATACAGTTGTTTATGACAAGATGGAATTGTTTAAGAATACACATCAGCAGTTTGATTGCATTTTTGCAAATAATGACCCAATGGCATGTGGAGCTATTAAGTGGCTTAAGGACAACGGATATGATACTCACAAGGTTCTTGTGGCAGGTATTGATTGTACTCATGATGGTTGTCAGGCGGTTATGGATGGCGATATGTATATGACTGTTTTGCAGGATACGGCAGGACAGGGCAAGGCAGCTTTACATGCAGCGGCCCTCCTGGCAACAGGCAATTCGGTTATGGAAATGGAAGAGACTTCTGCAGATGGCAAATACATCTGGGTTCCATTCGTGGCAGTAGATCAAAGCAATGCAGCTCAGTACTTTGAATAAGAGTTAGAAGCTTTCATTTGAATAGTCAGATGGAGGAGAAAATAATCCCTAGGCTCTTGTGGAGTCTAGGGATTTTTGGATTTATTTGGATTGTCTGGTACTGTAGCTGAATTTTCAAGTAGTGCTACAAAGTAAAGTTTATTTAAACGGATTGCCCATTATCATATTGCTGTTGTGGTATCTCTCGTCATCGGTGACTTCCTGCCCAAACCATGATGGTGGGACAAAGGCGTTTGCCTCCTCTATTGATGGAAATTCTACTTCAGCCATAACAAGACCTTCCATGTGGCCTGAAAATACATCAAGCTCCACAAGATATTTATCTATTGGGATTAGGTAACGGCGCTTGGTAATGGCGTGGCCATCAATTTTGGCTAAGAGATGCTCGTAGGCTTCCTTAGTAAGGGCTGCCTCGATTTCTTCTCGAGCTAACTTGCCTGAGCCCTTGTAGGTAAGAATGTAATCATCATTCTTTTTGCGGATTCGCACAACAGGAGAGGTGCTAAGGTACCCCTGTTGAATGTCAATATACTCATATTTGCTTAAATCTGGCATATCTTTTATAAGAAACTTTTTTTCGATTTCCATATATGTACCTTCTTTGGTTTATTGATATTTGTAGTCTTGTCTAAGGACAAAAAAGGAACTCCCTTTCAAAAACTATCCTATCATAGTGAGTAATCATATAAATGTCTTGAAATAATGAAATTTTTGAAGTAAAATACTGTATACGAGTGTGGCCTAATGGGTCAAGAGGTTATAAATTATAAAATTAAAGGGTGAGAATACATCCATAAAAGGAGGACTTTATAATGATTACAGCCGGTGATTTCAGAAACGGTATGACAATTGAGATGGATAATCAGGTATACCAGGTTATCGAGTTCCAGCACGTAAAGCCAGGTAAGGGCGCAGCTTTCGTTCGTACAAAGCTTAAGAACATCAAGAACGGCGGTGTTACAGAGACATCTTTCCGTCCTACAGAAAAGTTCCCAGCTGCACGTATTGACCGCAAGGAGATGCAGTACCTTTACAACGATGGTGAGCTTTACAACTTTATGGATGTTGAGACATATGATCAGGTTGCTCTTACAGCAGACCAGATTGGTGATGCTCTTAAGTTCGTTAAGGAAAACGAAATCGTTAAGATGCTTTCACACAACGGTTCTATCTTCTCAGTAGAGCCACCTATGTTCGTTGAACTCCAGATTACAGATACAGAGCCAGGCTTCAAGGGTGATACAGCTACAGGCGCTACAAAGCCAGCTACAGTTGAGACAGGTGCAGTAGTTTACGTACCACTTTTCGTTGAAAACGGCGAGACAATCAAGATTGATACTAGAACAGGCGAGTACCTTTCTAGAGTTTAATCGCATTTTGTTCAGGGGAGTGTGCCTGAATAGAATTAGTAGGAGTAATTATATGGATTATAGAGAATATCCGCTTTCACAGCTTTTACAGAACAGGAAAATTTACGCTGTATTTGATGAGGAGTTTCAAAAAGGCACATGGTTGGATGCTACAGCGCTCCTTGGAAGCGACAGCACAATTAATCAATTGTATCAAGATGGCACAGTGCCTCATGAGACACTTGATAACATTATTGCTAGACTCTCTAAATAGAATTTCAAGACCTTAGGATTTCCCTGAGGTCTTTTCTTTTGTTTTAATTATGGAAAACAATTCGATGATATTTCCGGAAATAGAAAAATTTTAAAAAACTTTTCCCATTTTGGAAAAAAACGAAAAATTTTTTTGAATAATAAATAGGAGCGTAAATCATAAATTATTCAATTCAAAATGGGAGATATAAAATGTTAGGAAAGTCAAATCATACAAATTCTTATGATAAGGAGATTCACACAAGACGCGAGAGAATTCGTTACAGCGTCGACACAGCAAATAATTTACAGAGAGATATTGATTTTAGAGCACGTCGTAGAGTCCGTGCTTACATGATGGCGCAGAAAAATCTTATGCATTACGAGAATTCTCAGAATGAAATGCAGATTAAGGCTATGATTGGAAGTTTTCAAAGATCTATTGATGCCTTGAGAGATGTTATTGAAACTGCGGAAGAAAACATAAGATTAAACAATAGAATTCTTTTAAATAAATATCCAACTACTGAGTACGAGCAGGACATTAACAGAAGACTCAACACTCAGGCTGTCGGAACTCTAAATGCAAATCTAATTCCAGATTATGTAGATGACATTAATTCACGATGCAGAAATTTCCTGAGACGCTTACAGTACAATAATGAAACATCGTTAAGCGGAGCTTATTAGTAATAATTCATCATTAATATACTAGTGAAAAGAAGTGCGATTTGATAATATAAGACTAGAGTAAAAGGAGGTCATATTACAATGAGTACTAATTTTTCAGAGGCAATAAAGTATATTGGATGCAATGATAAGACTATTGATTTGTTTGAAAGCCAGTACCCAGTACCAAATGGTGTTTCATACAATTCTTATGTGATATTAGATGACAAGATCGCGGTAATGGATACCGCAGACCCACGAGTTACAGATGAGTGGCTTGCAAACCTTGAGAAGGAGCTTGCTGGTCGTACACCTGATTATCTTGTGGTTTCTCACATGGAGCCAGATCACGCTGGCTCAATCAAAACATTTCTTGAAAAATACCCAAACACAACTGTAGTTGGAAATGCAAAGACTTTCCCTATGATGGGACAGTTTATGGATGCTACTCTTTTTGAGGACCGCAAGCAAGTGGTTGCAGAAGGCGATACATTAGAGCTTGGAAGCCATACACTTACATTTGTTATGGCGCCTATGGTTCACTGGCCAGAGGTTATGGTTGAGTACGAGTCTACAGAAAAGGTGCTTTTCTCTGCTGATGGATTTGGCAAGTTCGGAGCACTTGACGTTGATGAACCTTGGGACGACGAGGCACGTAGATACTATTTAAATATTGTTGGTAAGTATGGCGCCTCAGTACAGGGGTTGTTGAAAAAGGCTGCAGCTCTTGATATCAAGACTATTTGTCCACTTCACGGTCCAATTCTTACTGAAAATTTAGGTCACTACATCGACCTTTACGATAAGTGGAGCAGCTATAAGCCAGAGGAGGAGGGCGTCCTTGTGGC
>JAILGH010000006.1 GCA_024697025.1 Pseudobutyrivibrio sp. | reverse complement strand
CATGTCCTTTCCAATGGCCCAATCTGTAAAAGATGTTCCCACCAGCACTACGATAGATGTCAAAAAAATGTATGTGAAAATCAGTACTCCTGGTGCCAGAAAGAGAACTATCCATTTCTTATTATGTTTCATGATTTTTCTCCTTTTAGGAACAAAATTTGAGATATAAATAAGGGGTGTTTCACCAAAAATAGGCTTAAAATCCCGGATTTTTGGTAAAAAAATAGCACAAGCAATAATTGAAGTATTATTACTCTAATTTTGCTTGTGCTATATGAAAATCAGAAATGTTCCTGTATTTCGATTTTATTTACTAGCCTTTGCGGCATCTGTTAAGTAGGTTGCAAATTCTTCTGATGTTATTTCATCGTATGCAAGCTCTGGGTATCTAACTGCAAACTCATCGATTACGCTCTCATGTGCGTTGTTGTCTAAGTTTCCAAATGTGTACTTAGCATCTGATGAAATCTCTAATAACTCAGCGAGAATTGGGTTTTCAGCCTTGTATGCATCTGTAATCTCTACATTGTCTGTAAGTGGAAGAACCCCGCCCTTCTCAAGGAAAATAGCCTGAGCAAGTAAGCCTGTCTTAAACTTCAAGAACTCTAAAGCTGCCTGCTGCTCTTCCTCTGACTTACCATTTGTACAAAGAATGTAACCAACTTCGTACTGAGTAATGAGTCCATCCTCTGGATAAAGTGCAACGCCTACCTTGTCCTCAAAACCTTCTGCTGACTTTGTTGTGTCAGTAAAGTCTGGGCACATCCATGGGCCATTTGCAATCATAGCAACATTTCCCTGCTCGAAATTGTTAGCTGCATTTGCATAAATAGCACCAATAGCATCTGGAGTTGTGTACTTCTGTAAGCACTCCTTCATTAAATCAAGGCCTTCTACAACAGCGTCTGTGTTGTATGTCTCAGGGTAAGTTGTATTCATGAACTTGTTACCCTCTTCGCCATGAGTTCCGATGTAAGCTGCTAACCAAAGGTTTGTTGTCCAGGCATTCTCACCTGTCATAAGTGCAAGTGGTGTGTAGCCCTTTGCAGCAAGCTTCTCATTGTTTGACATCCACTCGTCCCATGTCTTTGCTGGTGTGATGCCTGCATCCTCAAACATTTCCTTGTTGTAGAAATAACCTACTACCTGTCTCTGATTTGAAATAGAGTAAACTGAACCGTCGTCTTCCATGTTGTAATTCATGGCATCTTCGCCAACGTACTTCATCCACTCTGGATCTTCTTCAAGATATGGCTTTAAATTTACAGCCTGACCATTTTCAATAGCAAGCTCTCTGATACCATTCTTACCGATTACAACGTCTGGCAATGATTTTGAAGAAGCAAGTGTCTTCATCTTGTCAACGAAAGCATCATCACTTGGAAGCTCTTCAACAACTACCTTGATCTTACCTTCGTATTTTCTGTTGAAGGCTTCAATTACTTCTGTCTCAGCCTCTGCTGACGCATGACTTCCTACCATGAATGTTGCGTAGGAAATCTCAATTGGGTCATCCCCTTCTGAGGCCTCTTTTTCGCTTTTAGCGTTTCCTTCTCCTGAATCAGCACTTGCGGAACCACATCCAACTAATGAAAGAGTTGATGTAGCAACAAGTCCCATTGCAAGAAGTCTCAATAACTTTCTTTTCATTTCGTACCCTCCTAAATTAGGTTTGTTTGATGTTGATTAAAATATAAAACAAACCAAGCTCTCTATTAATAGAAGGGCTTTACCTTTTCTTGTAATATTTTGCCTTGACTTTGCCTGTAATCACTTGGGCTAATATGGGTATATTTATAGAACACGTTTGTAAAATATGCCGCGTCATTAAAGCCAACTTCCTGGGCCACCTCATAAATCTTCTTGTGGGTGTTGGCCAGCAATTCTTTAGCTTTTGACACTCTGTAAATTGCTATGGCGTCCGTAACAGTAATGCCTGTAACCTTCTTGTAGGCACGGCTGATATAGCTATTATTCATGTACAGGCAGTTGCTGATAAACTGAAGAGTAAGCTCCTCCTTATAGTGAGCCTTGATGCAATCATCCACTTTCTTAACCAGCTCGTTTCTTGTATTTTTTTTACCTAGGCAAATTTCTCTAAGATTACTTATAACATCGCTTCCAATTGCTGTTAAATCCTGGATGGTCCCTGCATTTTTGACGCTGTTATAAATCTGCTTTTCGTATTCATTGAAATCTGTCTCGGTATTTACCTGATAGCGGACAGCCTTGTGTATAAGCGAACTGAATATTACTAACATATATAAACGACACTGCTCAAAGGTAAGCTTGGAAATCAAAAGCTTATTGGTGAAGTCCTCAAGTATAATAGGCCCCTCATTTTTCTTTTCATCATAAGTGGCCTCAGTAATTCTCTGTGAGTACCAATTCACATCAATAGACTCACCCTCTGCAGATATTACGTCTCCATCATAAACCTTCAGCTTACATCCCTTTCCCGTCAACTTAGAAAGTGCATCCCTGGCATGGGAGTAGCCAAGCTTTAAGTCATTTACATCTTCAATCTGGGTGCTAATACCTATCATCACTTCAATTCGCATAAACTCTTCTATCATGATAAGAATATTGCTGAAGTAATTAACAATCTGATTCATACCAATTCCGCTTTGCTTCTCGTAGCACACCCCTATTGTATAAAGGTTTTCAGAAATAGGCATCATTGTGTATCTGCATTTACCTAATGATATTTTTAAAATATTATTGAAAATATCTAGCATATCCCTATCGGAATTTCCAATCTCATAATTTTTTATATTACAAGCGCAGATGCAGTAATTGTATTTATCAAGTTGGTACTTCTCGATATCCTCCTTAGATATGCTGTTAGAAACCAGCAATCCCTTTAAAACATTAAAGAAATATTCCTGACTATCCTTGTCTAAAGCCTGATTTTCCTTAAACTTTTTATCTTCCTCAATTACCTTTACACATCTAGTTATGGTTTTAGGCAATTCTTCAATAAATTCGTTCTTAATTATGAAATCAAAAACCTTGTTCTTAAGGGCAGCTCTTGCCATCTCAAACTCCGAATATGCGGTAAGAATTATCACCTTAATATCTGGATAATCTTCCATGAGATTGCGGCTCAATTGAAGGCCATCCATAACTGGCATCTTAATGTCAGTCACCACTATATCCACTTCATTTTTAGCAATAAAATCCATGGCTAAGCTTCCATTTACACAATCTCCCACAACTTGGCAGTCTAAGCTCTCCCAGTCAATGAGAGCCTTAATTCCGTCCCTTATATTTCTTTCATCATCAACAATCAATACCTTATTCATTACTTCCCACCCATTTTTTTAGTGGCACTCTTATAGCAATATCAGTGCCAACATTTTTGTAACTAACGATATCTAAACCATATTTTTTTCCATAAATTAATTGTATGCGCTTTAAGGTACTCCTTAATCCCACTCTGTCTGAAGCACTTTCCAAATCAAGCTGACTAATGTCAAAGCCAACACCATTGTCCGTAACATGTATTATTAATTGATTATCCTCTGAAGTGACATTGACCTGCACAAGGGCTGGCCTATCCACAGTCTCCACCCCGTGAATTACTGCATTTTCTACAATAGGCTCAATAGACAATCTCGGAATTTCGCATTTATTTAACTCAGGTTCATCTAGTGAAATACTATAATCTAGCTTATCCTCATATCGCTCCTTTTGAAGAGAGAGATAATATTCTACGTATTTCAGCTCTTCCTCTATAGAAATCAAGCTTCGCTTATCACCATAGATACCTGCTCTAAGCAAACTAGAAAGTGAGCTAATCATTTTGTAAACAGTTTCATCACCCGACATCTTAGCCTTAATCTGTATGGTCAACAAAATATTAAAGAGAAAATGCGGATTCATCTGTTGCTGAAGGAATTTTATCTCAGCCTCATCATTCAAATGTCTGGTCTCATAGCTACTGTCTGCAAG
>JAILGH010000110.1 GCA_024697025.1 Pseudobutyrivibrio sp. | reverse complement strand
AATATCTGCTCCATGTTTAGATGCATCCTTCATCGAACAGATTATGGTAGCAATATTTCTCTTTATATTCGAATTCTCTGCACGAGACTGTAAAATCGCCACTTTAAAAGTCATACTTTCCTCCGTAAATTCCGATTTATCGTTCTCATAGCGCAATCTATTTATCAATAATATCTCAAATTATACTTTTCAAATACTGGATTCGCAACTTTTATATACAGAAAACAAGGGCGTTTTCACGCCCCTGCTCTATGCTCTGAAGATTTATACTTACATTTTTGAATATGACGAGGACAGGGGGTGCTGGAAATGACGAGACCTTTAGCTTACATTACCGGAGATTTCGGGGATGAAGAACTTGATGCCAGGGCAGTTGCAGCCAAGTACTGCAGGTCTGTGTATGAGGCCGGGTCTTCACCTATTTGTCCCATTCATTTTCAGCCTTGTTTCTTGAAGCCCAAAAGGGCACAGGAATAAAAGGACGGGCGTGACATGACAAATGAACTGTTAAGAAGGTCAAGAATTGTGATTGTATGTGGAGAGATCGATTCAGATAATGTTTTTGAGGATATTGCATTGGCGCAAAAATATCATATTCCTATTACCTCATTGGATAGAATCATTGTATGTGAACTCAAGAAGAAAAAGAGTGATTTAAAGTAGTAAAACAGATATAATATCAAATAGAAAAATGGCGTAACAAGGAGCGATAACATGTTAAATATTGATGGTAAAACACTTCTTTGTGCTCGATTAATCTCTCTGTTTAACAGCGATTTTGATAAGATTAACGAATTCAAAAAGTACTGTGAAGAAGAACTTTTCAAGAAAATACATATTATGAGCCGTGGGTTTGCGTATCATGGTGTACGAAAAGAGAGCGATATGGATATGTATCTGCAAGCAGGCCTAGAGGGAAGATTAATTCTTGATAGAAACATACTAAGTGAAATGCTTTCAGTACTTAAACGAGGATCATTTTCGGCACCTAATAATCCAAACAGTGATTCGGATAGAAAAAAGTTAACAGCGTTTATACTTTGGGCTTCAGTGCATGACATTGGTCTTATACCATATTGGGCTGTGAATGAATACGCGCATGAAAATAATAAAGTGAATGGGAATAAGGAGTTGGATCAATTTAATAGTTTTTTTGATATTATCACGATAGAAACAATCAGAGACTCTTTTTTTAGTAACAATATCACTTTTAAGAAGAAATCTTTTTCAGAAGCCGTAGATAATGACTCATTTCAGTTTGATGAAGATGATGCCGCGCACCTGCACTTGTTTGCTGCAATGCTCCATTTTGTGTATGCTTTGAATGTTACAAGTGATCCTGTTAAACAATTTGAATTGTTTATAGAGTGGTATTTTGAAAAAGGTCTTTTTTCAAGGTATTTGCTTGCATATGTTTTTCTTTATTATGCAAATGATGGAATTCAGCCGCCCCATAAGTATACGAATAAAGAAGAGGCTGTACACGGATGCTCAAATATGGCTAGGGACATTCAGTATATTCAGGATTTGGATCGAATTGAGTTATTCGAACAAAAAGCCTGTGAAAAGTATGCCTTTTTCTTTGCTACTAATGAAGAAGATATTTTCAGATACTTTATAGCGGGAAATGATGAGTCATATAATCCGACTGACCTCGAACCCTTTATTGCAAGTCTAAGCAGACACTTGGCGAATTCAAGACAATTTCAGTTTTTTACAATATGTAATAATGCATACAGGAATCATGTTAAAATGGCTATTACGCCCGATAATGCTATAGATATCGCCAAAGAATTAGTTATGAATGAAAAACAACTACTAGAGGATTATTTTAAAACAACGGGTTAATGATATTTTCCGTCATTTGAATTAATAAATCAGAACAAGCATAATATTTTATTTAGCAGTTGAGTTTAACGACCCAACTGCTTTTTTATTGGCAGAGGAGGTGATGTTTTGCAGGAGGAAGTTGAAAACAGGATTTTGTCAACTTTTCAGTTCCCGCAAATAAACGATATTATTTCTCATCAAACCATGTCAAAACGAGTCAAACCTTATCAGCGGTTTTTTGCAAAAAAATACCCCGAAAGGGATGTCCTTTCGGGGTGAAAATGCTGTATTTTCGGGCTTTCTCGGCTCTCTGATTAACGCTTTGAAAACTGTGGTGCACGACGCGCAGCTTTGAGACCGTACTTCTTACGCTCTTTCATACGTGGATCTCTTGTGAGGAATCCAGCAGCCTTAAGTGTAGGTCTGTACTCAGCATCTACCTCAAGGAGTGCACGTGAAATACCGTGTCTGATAGCACCAGCCTGGCCAGTGTATCCGCCACCCTTTACGTTAACGATAACGTCAAACTTGTCTACAGTGTTTGTAGCAACAAGTGGCTGACGAACAACTACCTTTAATGTCTCAAGACCAAGGTACTCATCGATATCTCTCTTATTTATAGTGATCTTGCCTGTGCCAGGTACAAGATATACTCTAGCAACTGAAGACTTTCTTCTACCAGTTCCGTAATACTTTTCTGTATTCTTAGCCATGATCTACCTCCTATTAAAATGTGAGCACTTCTGGCTTCTGTGCAGCGTGCTTGTGCTCTGGTCCAGCGTATACAAAAAGCTTTGTGTACATTTCTCTACCAAGTGGTCCCTTTGGAAGCATGCCCTTAACAGCGTGCTCGATAACTCTATCAGGATGTGTGTTGAGCATATCGCGAAGAGTTGTCTCTTTCATACCACCTACGTAATCAGAGTGGTTGTAATAAATCTTCTGATCAAGCTTCTTACCTGTAACCTTAATCTTCTCAGCGTTAACAACGATAACATAGTCACCGCAATCAGCGTGTGGAGTGAAGACTGGCTTATTCTTTCCTCTTAAAACCTTTGCTACTTCAGCTGAAAGACGACCAAGTGTCTGGCCCTCAGCATCAACTACATACCACTTTCTCTCAAGCTGAGATGGGTTTGGCATATAAGTATTCATTGAGAATTCCTCCTTAAATAAATCTAAAAGCTCCAAGCCGGTGATGTCCGGGCACCTGCTAGGAATATTATAGTAAAACTCGCCTCCGGGCTAATGGACGCAAGCCAACTCACTACATCAACTGCTACATTCTACTATAGAATATCAGCCACGTCAATATCAAAATACAATCCGTCAGCTACACTCTCAAGACTGAAACGGTCCCTCCTTATTGCTCTTCATATTCTATCCCAATCATTGTTAATCCGTGGGCTGGTGCAGTTGGGCCAGCCAGCTCGCGATTGCGACCACGGAAAATTTCAAGCATATACATTGGCTCCATTTCACCTGCGCCTACCTTAATAAGGGTGCCGGCAATTATTCGAACCATGTTATACAAAAAGCCATCGCCAGTGATTCTTATATGGATAACATCATCTTCCTTGTACACTCTTGCTGTGTAGATAGTGCGGACCCTTGATTTAACCTGGGCCTTTACGGAAGAAAAGGAAGTGAAATCGTGCTGTCCAATCAAATAGGCAGCCGCTTCATTCATCTTTTCTACATTTAAATCATAGTAATAATGGAAGGTGTCCTTGCGCTTGGTTGGGTCAGGCATCTTACGGTTTAATATCTTGTATTCGTATGTCTTGCGGCAAGGTGCATACCTTGGATGAAAATCATCATCAACCTGACATGAATACTGTACCACAATGTCGTCTGGCAGCCTCTGATTCAAAGCGAAGCTGATTTTGTCAGCCGGCATTCTTGAATTAGTATCAAACACTGCCACATTTCCAAGAGAATGCACTCCCGCATCAGTACGGCTTGCCCCCATTATAGAAATAGGCTCTTGCAATAAATCCGTAAGAGCCTCATTTAGCTTCTGTTCTATTGTTACGCCATTAGGCTGGACTTGCCACCCGCAATATCCACTGCCATCATAGGCTACTACTATCATTACTCTCATCTTATAACAATCCTTTTGCTACATAAAAAACAATTATATAAGCCACTATGCAAATATACGCCCTCTGGTCTAAAGAGCTGTACTTCAGTGGACGCATCTTGGTACGTCCATCACCGCCGTTATAACATCTTGCCTCCATTGCAAATGAAAGATCGTTGGCACGGCGAAATGCAGAAACAAAAAGTGGCACCAACAAAGGAACCATATTTTTAGCCTTTTTAATTAGACCGCCCGTTTCAAAATCAGCACCTCTAGCCATCTGTGCTTTCATGATTTTGTCGGTCTCTTCAATCAAGATTGGGATAAATCGCAGCGCAATTGACATCATCATTGAAATCTCATGTACTGGCACCTTAAATCTCTTCATAAACCCCAAAGATTTTTCCAAACCATCTGTGAGCTGATTAGGTGTTGTTGTAAGTGTCATTATGGATGTGCCAATAATCAACAATACCATTCTCGATGTCATAAGTGCTGCATTTTTCAAACCTACATCAGATATGGAAAGGGCTCCTATTGAAAACAAAGTCCTACCTGGTGTTAAAAACAAATTAAAAATACCAGCAATCAATAGCAAAACAATGATTGAGCGCAAGCCTTTTACCATAAATGAAAATGGTACATGACTAAGCTTAATAATGCCAAACAATGTGATTACTACAAATGCAAATAAAATTATGTTGTTAGCCGAAAACAATGTAATTATGAAAACAAGCGTAGAAAACAGCTTCACTCGTGGATCTAGTGAGTGAAGAACTGATTCCGCTGGATAATATTGTCCTAAAGTTATTTCACGAAGCATAATTTAGTATTCCCTTATCTAGCCCTCCGCCGCTTATAGCTGGTGTTAGGCTTTCAAATATATTAGCAAAGAGCTTTTAAAATATCGTTCTTAGCCTCTTCTACTGTAGTTGCATCCACCTCTACAGCAAAGCCCTCTTGCTTCAAGTCATTCATTACATAGGTAACCTGTGGTGCGGCAAGGCCCATAGCCTCAAGTTCCTTGTAGTGAGCAAACACCTGCTTTGGTGTACCATCAAAAACTGGCTTGCCACCATCCATTACGATGATTCTATCTACGTAGTTGGCCACATCCTCCATGGAATGTGATACCAAAATAACTGTATCACCCCGTTTGTTGTGCATATCTGAAATAAGGCCTAGGATGTCATCCCTACCCTTTGGGTCAAGTCCTGCTGTTGGCTCATCCAAAATTAGCACCGCTGGCTTCATTGCTATAACACCTGCAATAGCAGCACGACGCTTTTGTCCACCTGACAATTCAAATGGTGATGCAAGATAGAACTCCTCTGGAAGTCCTACAAGGCCAAGTGCCTCATAGGCACGCTTTATCTGTTCCTTTTCATCTAGGCCCTGATTCTTTGGACCAAATTGAACGTCCTTAAATACCGTAGTCTCAAAAAGCTGATGCTCTGGATACTGGAAAACCATTCCCACCTGAGTTCTAAGTTCTTTGATGTCGTAATCCTTGTCATAAATATCCTGGCCACGATAATAAATGCTGCCATCTGTGGCCTTGATAAGACCATTCAACTGCTGCACAAGTGTTGACTTGCCGCTTCCTGTATGTCCAATAATTCCTATAAATTCGCCCTCTTTTATAGCTAGGCTTACATCATCTAAAGCCTTCACCTCATAGGCTGTATCAGGACTATACTTGTAAGATACATGGTCTAAAATCAGTACGTTATCCTTCTTAGCCTTGGATGGTTTATCTTCTGAACTATAATTACCAGAAGCCTGTGGCTTTGCAGGTAAAGAATTTTTGATTTCTTTTAAGGCTTCAACTAGCTCTTTTCTAGTGAGCACACACTCAGGAAGTGGAAGCCCTGCCTTTCTAAGCTCATGTGCTAAAAGAGTAACCTGAGGCACATCCAAGCTGTGGGCCTTTAGTAAATCCACATCCTTAAAGATTTCACGAGGTTTGCCCTCCATGAAAACCTTGCCCTTTTCCATTACAAAGACGTAATCCGAATCTACAACCTCTTCCATGTAATGAGTAATGAGAATTACTGTAATCCCTTTTTCTTTATTGAGTGTATGGACTGCTTGAAGCACATCCTTTCTTCCATCAGGATCAAGCATTGCCGTTGGCTCATCCAAAATAATACATTTTGGCTCCATAGCCATAACACCGGCTATTGCCACGCGCTGCTTCTGTCCACCAGATAGCTTGTTAGGAGAATGGCTCTTGTATTTGTACATTCCCACCATCTTTAAGGACTTTTCAACTCGCTTGATAATCTCCTCTGTTGGAACACCAATATTCTCTGGTCCAAAAGCCACATCCTCGTCAACAACGCTAGAAATAATCTGATTGTCTGGATTCTGAAAAACCATTCCCGCTGTCTGACGTACAGCAAATGTAAACTCATCATCCGATGTGTTCATTCCATCCACAAAAAGTGTACCCTCAGAAGGTGTAAGAAGCGCATTGATATGCTTTGCAAAGGTAGATTTGCCAGAACCGTTATGCCCTAAAATGGAAATAAACTGCCCTGGCTCAACATTTAAATTAACGTGATCAAGGGCAACTTGAATTCCTTCAACATTGCCCTCTTCATCGCGTCTAATATATTCATGTACTAATTCTTTTGCTCGAATAATTGACATCTGTACCCACTATTCCTTCCAGTTGAGTCTATGCAAATTACCCTCGGTCTCTAACCCTAGGAAATCGTTCTGTCTCAGAGCCTCATATAAAATGATGGCAACTGAGTTTGATAAATTAAGTGATCTAATATCATGCCCCATCGGAATACGAACACAGTTCTCCTCATTATCTACAAGGATTTCCTCAGGAATACCTGCACTCTCCTTGCCAAACATAATGTAACAGTCTGGCTCGTAATTCACTTGGGTATGTGTCTTCTTGGCCTTTGTAGTTGCCATATATATCTTGGCGTCTGGATTCTTAGCCTTAAAATCATCCCAGTCATCATAGCGGAACACTTCTAGCTTGTCCCAGTAATCCATGCCCGCACGCTTAACTGTTTTGTCTGTCAGGACAAATCCAAGAGGCTCAATCAAATGGAGTCTCGTGCCTGTTGCACAACATGTGCGGCCGATGTTACCTGTGTTGGCTGGAATCTCCGGCTCATGTAAAACTATATTTAACATATTTTTATTTTCTCAATTCGTTAATAAATTCTTCTATGCGGTCCATGGCTTTCTTAAGGTTCTCCAAAGAGTAAGCATAAGAAATACGCACATTTCCCTCACCGCTATCGCCGAAGGCTGTACCTGGAACCACTGCAACTTCCTTTTCCTTAAGAAGCTTTGTACAGAATTCCTCAGAAGTCATACCAAACTCTGCAATAGATGGGAAAATGTAGAATGCTCCAAAAGGCTCAAAGCATTTTACATTCATCTGCTTAAAGCGGTTTAAGAGGTAACGACGTCTGTCATTGTACTCTTCGCGCATGTTTGCAACATCCTCATCACAGTCTCTGATAGCTGTAATTGCAGCGTACTGGCTGGTAGTTGGTGCACACATAATCGCAAACTGATGAATCTTGGTCATCTGCTGAATAACAATCTCTGGCGCACAAACATAACCAAGTCTCCAACCTGTCATTGCATGGCTCTTAGAAAAACCATTGATGTAGATAGTGCGTTCCTTCATACCTGGGAAGCTTGCAATAGAAACATGGTCCTTACCTGTATAGCTAAGCTCAGAATAAATCTCATCTGTAAGAACAAACAAATCATGCTTCTTTACAATCTCAACGATTGGCTCTAAATCTTCTCGCTCCATAACAGCACCTGTTGGGTTGTTAGGAAATGGCATAATCAATATCTTGGACTTGTCTGTGATGGCTGCTTCCAACTCCTCTGGCTTAAGGCGGAAATCATTTTCCTCCTTAAGATTGATTGGAACAGGAACACCACCTGCAAGTATTGTACATGGATCATAAGAAACATAACATGGCTGAGGAATAAGGACCTCATCACCTGGGTCAAGCATTGCACGAAGTGCAACATCGATACCCTCGGAACCACCTACTGTCATAAGCATTTCCTTGATTGGGTCATATTTCAAACCATAGTGGCGCTCTAGAAAATCAGATATCTCCACTCTAAGCTCTTTTAATCCTGAATTAGATGTATAAAAAGTACGGCCTCTCTCTAAAGAATAGATAGCCTCATCTCTAACCTTCCATGGTGTATCAAAATCTGGCTCACCAACACCAAGGGAAATAGCTTCAGGCATTTCTGCAACTATATCAAAAAACTTTCTGATGCCGGAAGGCTTTATCTCTGTAATTACTTTATTTAGAGGGTTTCTCATAAGCTCACCTTCTCCCTCTCATCAACATTCTTTTCTGCCATGATAATACCGTGGTCCTTGTACTTCTTTAAAACAAAGTTTGTCTGTGTAGAAAGCACTGAATCAAGTGGAGAAAGCTTTGCAGAAACAAAGTCTGCAACCTCTCTAAGTGTATGTCCTTCGATAGATACCATGAAATCGTAGCTTCCAGAAATAAGGTAAACTGCGTCAACCTCTGGATAGTTGTAAATACGCTCAGCAACCTTGTCAAAGCCCATGCCTCTTTGAGGTGTAACTCTTACCTCAATAAGAGCAGAAACCTTTTCTACATCTGTCTTATCCCAATTGATGAGTGTAGGATAACCACAGATAATGTGCTCGTTTTCCATCTTTTCAAGCTCATTCATGACAGCAGCCTTATCTGTGCCAAGCATCATTGCCAAATCAGCTAAGTCAATTCTACTATTATGTTGAATGTAATTTAAAATCTTTTCTCTCATTTCAATCACCCCTTAATTCTATAACTTATACTATAGCTTTAGTTTAATATCATTTACACTGTATAGCGCATCAGACTTTGGTGGCTCTAAAAATCTAATTTCATCACCATTAATGACACGCTTATCATTTGAAGAGTTGGACTTCCCGATAATGGCGGATGCTACCCCCGCGTCATTAAGCTTTCTAACAAGGCCGTTTCCATCCTCTGTTGCTATAAGCATAGCGCCTGAAGAAATAAGCTCGTAAGGATTGATTCCAAAATACTCGCATACCTCAATAGTCTCTTGCTTAACAGGAATCGCCTTTAAGTCCACATCAAGACCTACTCCTGAAGCCTCTCCCATTTCCCAAAGAGCACCAAATATACCGCCCTCAGTTACATCATGCATAGCAGCAACGCCGTGCTCAACTGCAATTCGACTTTCTGGAAGAACGCTTAAATATTTATCAAAACTCTTGGCAGTATCCACCAATGACTGTGGTAACTTTTCTAAGAGTTCCTTTTCGTAATCCTTTGCAATAATGGATGTCCCCTCTAAGGCTATCCACTTGGTAAGAACCAAATCCATTCCAGGCTTTGCCCCGCCTGTAGATACCATCTGGCCCTTTTTAACTTTACCAACTGCTGTGACAGAAATAAGTGGCTGATTAACAGCCTCTGTAACCTCTGTATGTCCACCAATTACCTGTACATTGTAACGCTTGCATGCTAAATCAACCTGCTCCATAATGGCCTTTAATTTGGCCTCTCTCATTCTTGGAGTAAGAAGCACGGTAAGTAAAATACCTATAGGCTCTGCGCCGGCGCTTGCCAAATCGTTAACCGAAATTGTAACTGCCAACTCACCTATATCAGAAGCAGTGCCTGTGATTGGGTCAGTAGATAAAACCATTTCTTCATCTGGTCCAATCTGAACAGTGGCACAGTCCTCGCCTACGCTAGGACCTGAGCCTACCTCTGGGCGTTTAACATGAAGTTGTTTGATAACAGAACGCTTAAGCACGTTCTCAGGTAACTTTCCAATTTCCATAATTATGTCCTAAATATCTGTATTATTAACCCCTGGATCCGGTTGAGGTGTTGTCTCTGGGGCAGTTGTAACTTCAGGAGCAGGTGTTGCCTCTGGTGCTGGCTGCTCAACTGGTGCCGCCTCCTGCTGTGCCGGTGTCGCCTCCGTATCAGGAGCATTGGTAACCTTGTACTTTGTAGGTGCTACATAAGGTGTACTATTGGCCACCCCTGGAGCATATGCAGCAACTGCTGCTGCAATAGTGTTAGGATCTTGAGTTGCTACTGCCTGAAGCATTGCCGCTGAAAGGTTTGGATCAGGAGATGCAATACCTACAGTAACTGTTCTATTTGAAGGATTATATTTACTGTTATTGTATACATCACGGCTAACTTCCTGACCGTTTTCGTATACTATTTTCCAAAGCTTGGCTGTGATGCCTGTGTGACCGCTGACTGTAGTTGTCAGCTTTCCAAGCTGTACGTTTGGGTCTGCAACCCAAGTGGTGTTTTGCACGTTGACAGCTGTAATCTCTGTCTCGTAAACAACCTCATGAGATGGTGCATCCTCTTCCTTGCCGTAAATGTTGAAGTTTACAGTGCTACCATCACAGAAACCTTCTATATAGATAGGATAATTCTTGTTGTTTTTAATTTGGAAATCCTTGCCGCCTGACTCTGAAATAGCTGCATCCATGGATGGTTCCACATATGTAACAGCCATTGAGTGGCAATTTCTGGTAAGGACCTCTAGCTCTGCCTGGCGAACAGCACCATACAATGTGGTAGAGACCTGACAAATACCACCACCGTAGGTCTGTACTGTAGTACCGTTTTCATATGAACCGGCGAGCATGTATCCATTCTCTTCTGTAAATGGAGTAATAGTATTAACAACAGAAAGTTCGTCACCAGGATAAAGAATCTTTCCATTAATAAAACTTACACCGTTTGCCACGTTAGTCTTTCTGTTGGAATTAGACGAACTGTAATCAGTTGTGCATGAACCAAGTAAATCCTTAATCTCTGCGAGCTCTTCTTTGCTTCCTCTAGGCTCACGAACTACTGTTGCAAGATCAACTGAAGCCTCTTTGCCATCCCATTGATTTTCAATGAAATTAACCAAAATAGCTGCCGATTCATCTATCTGGACAACTACACCTGATTTACCCTCATGGAAAACGAACTGATCGTCCTCTCTAGTGAGATAATCATCGCTGGCCTCATCATTAACCTGCTCTGATGCTTTATTTAAATATGTTGTGATACCTGCTTTGTCTGCACCGATGGATAACTTGAAATCTTTGCCACGGCCATCCTTTAAGTCTGCAGCTGCCTTGAAGCGCTCTGCCAAGTTGCCATACTTACCATAAGTGGCAGCCTTTACTGTAACGTCTGAATTCTTGGCGCCGATGCAAAGTTCTCCGCCCGTAGCTGCTATCGTCTGGTCATTTGCTGCCAAGGTAAATGCAACATCATCATAGTCTGAAAAATAATCTGCCACTACCTTGTCGGCCTCTGTAACTGTCATTCCTGCTACAGACTTGCCCTCTATTGTAATTCCATCTGGAATGACTCTATCATCTACTACCGCTTCCTCTTCAACTGCTTCTGCCTCTTCGTCAGCAAGCTCGGCCTCCTCAGCCTCAGTTTTGTTCTTTTCTGCTGCATTGACAAGAAGAAGGTTAGAATCTAGTGAAAACATTCCAAGTATTGCAAGTATAGATAATAAAAACCTTAATTTCCTCATAACAACCTCTATGACCTCTATAATCGCATTTCTCTTAATTATACCACACTGCCGCCCAACTTCACCCTTTAATTTTGGGGTAGATTGGCTTATACTAAAGCTGCGGCAAGGGATGTGAATACCATGCACACAAGAACGATCACAAGAATGATACCTGCTATAAGCTGATGTTTTTTTGTACGTTTCATTTTAATACCTCGCATAAGTAAAGGAGAAATCATGGGATTTCCAATCTTACCTTTTTTCTTAATATTTTTAATTTGGCTGGCATTTAGACTTCGTAGCCTCCAATCCAAACAACAACAGCAAGAAGCTGACTTTTGGACCAAGGAGAGACAGGCTAATATTACCCCTGCCAAAGATATATCAAATCTTAGATATATTACCATTCCACTAGAGAAATTTCCATTAAATTTTAGCGATGACGAGAAAGTAATAGAAATCGAAGAAGAATTGAAAGAATTATCTACTCATAGATTACTCAACCTAATTGGCGTCACCAACACAGACTTAAAACTTACTTACGGTGTTCCAAACTTTGAAACTATGAGCAGAATCGGTGATGATTTCGATAAAGTTTGCGTGCTTTTAAACAGCTATGCCCACGCTTTGATGGACGCTGAGCGCATAGACGATGTCATCACAGTTCTCGAGTTTGCCGTCGGTGTAGGCACTGATATTAGTGAATCCTACACTATGCTCGCATCTTGCTACGAGGCAAAAGATATGCATGAAAAACTCGACCTGCTAAAAAAACAGGTCGAGCAAAGTAAACTATTATTAAAGAATTCTATTCTATCAAAGATTGAGGCAAAGACTGTCATATCGTCCGAAGAACAGATTGTTGACATGAAGCTATAGCCTATTTCGTCTTAATCTTTTCAATAGATATGATACTATATCCGTCGATAACACTGTATGGGTTCTTCTTTAGAGTAACCTTTACATCATAGTTAGTTACACCATTATCACTTGTCTTGTCTGTAATCTCAGTGTATTTAGTTGTGAGCGTTACTGTGTCGCCATCTTCGCTATCAACAGTGTAGTCCTTAATCTCACCTTCAACGGAACCACTTGAGGCATCGCCAAGTTGTAACTGATTATTAGCAAGTATTGTAAATTCTGTATACTTTCCAGTTAATGAATACTGAGCAAATTCAACCTGATCCTTTGTCATCACATAATTCTTGTCATATAACTTTGAGAAATCAATTCCGCAAAAACTATTCTGGAAGAACCACTCAACAAAACACTCCTGCCAATCCTTTGTATCAACACTCGAGGTATCCCACTTAGTCTCACCTGGCTGCTTGTAGCAAAGAATCTCTATAGCATTCTTTAAGTTGTCTCCAAGCTTAAACTTCTTTGGATACTCAACTGGCTTCAGCCCAAGTGCATCATAATCAAATACATGCTCCGCACTTGCTGTATCATTATTTGAAGCACTGCTATCTGTAGTTGCAGCTGTTGAATTATCGTCACTAACCTCATCTGCAGGCTGAGAGTCAGTAGGTTTTGATTCATCTGTTGTAACTTGATTGTTATCTGCAGGAACTACATTCTCATCCTCTTTCTTACCGCAGCCAACTAATGCTAAACAAACAAGTAACAACGCAGCCACTATTCTTTTCTTCATTTCATTATCCTCCTTATAGTTGTTATAACATGTATTATTATACTATATTATGAAATATGATTCTAGTTGAGTAGGTTTCTGGTTATTTATTCACATAAAACAGGAGTGAAATCCTAAGATTTCACTCCACAGCTTCTTTGATAGAATAATTCAAATAATTATATAGTTATTTAGTCACCGTTTGGATCTGTGACGTCTTCAGCATTTATGATTGTTGAATCATCCGCATCTTCCAAAGTTCTTCCGCCATCTGCATAAGTATGTTCTACATCGCTATATACGTATTGACGTTCACCAGGATTATCATTATCAATAATCGAATATGCCAGTGGTTCAGTAGATCCACCTGCAAGAATATCTGACTCCGTTGAACCTGAAGGCAATAATATCGATCCATTTACAACGTTATCATCATCTATAGAATTATCTACATAACTTTGTAATACATCAGTGCAAAACTCTAATGACCCATCCATATTAACAATGAAATTTTCCTCAAAATATTTTGTATCATAATTTATAACATCAGGATCAGTATCTCCCATTAAGCAATCTATCACTTCATCTAAAGAATCCACATTCCAATCACCACTATCAGTTTCATAGCCGCCAATTGTATTAATAATTGCATTTAATCCTTGTCTTATAACTTCATTGTTAAGCTTATATGTTCCATCGCCATTATCTATCCAAGGTTCGCCTTGAATGTCAAAGTTTGATATATACGTATCATTAGTAGCTGCCAAATAACCCAAGTACAAACAAGCCAAATGCCCTGTTATATACGAACTATCTTCATCTCTAGCCTCTTCTCCATCAGGACCTATATCAGGCATATCCTCTCCATAATATAACTGAATATCCGTACTATCAGAATTATACATCGCTAATAATTCTTCTGGATCAAATTGTCTTGAATCAATATCATATCCATAATTGTCAGTTAATATGGCATCTTTTCGATATGCATAGATATTTTGGACCGTACTTGCCATACCCTCTTTGAACCATTTTGGGAATTCGACGTAAGGTGCAGGATAAACTTTTCCATTATCGTTAATTCTTTCTCCCATCATGCCTGCAGTAGTATAATCATACATACATATATGTAACATTTCGTGAACCATAGTCGCATCCAAATCTCTTCTTGATTTCTCTGTCAGTAGTCCACTTTCTTCATCAAACTCCAAATATGCAGCATTTACACCCAGACTATAGCCGATTCCTTCACCTTCTATATCATTTGCAGTTATGTCTGCCGTTCCACCTTCATTTGCGTCATAATAAATGTACAAACCAAGTTCACTACTTATTCCCCCACTTACAAGAGCCTCATTAAAACAAGGGAATCCTTCAATAACCGCATTTACTGCCTGTGGCTCAATGGTATAACGTATTAGTTCTACCAACGCAGCCAACGTATCTACATCCAAATTATCTATTGCATTTTCATCACAATGCATCGCAACAAGTCGCTCTTCACGAGTCAACCCCTCATACCAAGGAGTATCACTATCGCTACTATCTTCACCGGAACTATTGTCTTCACCGGCACTATTGTCTTCACCAGTGCTATTGTCTTCACCAGTGCTATTGTCTTCACCGGCGCTATTGTCTTCACCAATGCTATTGTCTTCACCGGCACTATTGTCTTTACCAATGCTATTGTCTTCACCGGCACTATTATCTTCGCCAGTACTAATTGTGCCTACTATACTAGTATCTTTGGCAGTATTGGAATCTTCAATTTGCGCTGGTACGCTTTTTTCTTTTTCTGCTTCTCCCTTTAGTTTGACTGCATCAGCATAATTTGAAGCAGCTACATCAACATTAGTATTCTTGCCAGGGCCATCAAGACAGGTAATAAAAACCCAACCAGTCTTAGGGTCTACAATTTTAACGATTTGTTTGCCAGCATAAACATCTAGTGCTGACTTTGGAAGATTGATTCGCTCTAAGATAGTCGCAGCATCTTTGAGTGTGTAACCTTGTGGAACATAGAATGCAAATACCGGATAGCTCTTTTCTTTTGAAGAACTAACATTGGCAATTTTACCGTCTTCAGTTGCCCAAATTACAGGTATCTTCCATGAAGCTCCATTGTCAGTTGTTACAACCGCACTACAATCAAGCAGCTTACCTTCTTGAGGTACATCCAAATCACCTATATTCATACTAGTAATCTCGTTGTTCCCCTTGTAATCTGCTGTCTGAGTTTCCTTGCTAGGAAATGGCATTGTTACCTGTGAATCCTTACTAGGCAAAAACGCTGCTGCCGGATCTCCATTAACTGTCTGAGCATTAGCAGTCATTGGAACAAATGCACCTGCCGCAACAGCCATTGCAAGCAGGCAAGTTAAAAATTTCTTTCTTTTCATTAAATGTTTCCTCCCTTTAAAAGAACAATAAAATTTAGAACCGCAAATTCAAAAAAAGAGCAGTGAGTACCAAACTTCACTGTACTCACTGCTCCCTATGAAAACATTGTTACATAATGTAATTTTTCCTGCAATACTTCCGTCACAAAATGGCAAAAAGCGCCATATTTTGGCAAAATTTTCCACTACATTCAATACCTTAAATGTTTTCGTAACCATAAAAAAATATCCACTTCTTTCACAAAGAGTTCACAGTATATTGGTTGATTAATTATTTTCGCCTTTCTAAAATAGTTTTAAAGGCACGTCTCCGGTTGAACGTGCCAAGCATTTCTTTTAAAACATGTAAGAGGGGTTTCTATGAGTAGTGAAAAATCATTGGTATTTACTAATGACTCGTGCGTAGGTTGCAATAAATGCATTTCCGTATGCAGCTGCATGGGTGCATGTATTTCGTCTGAGCCAGATGAGACTGGCATATCTAAAATCAATGTCGACGCCACTAAGTGTATCGCGTGCGGTGCTTGCTTTGATGCTTGTGAACACGGAGCAAGAGAATATCGCGATGATACAGAAATCTTCATCGAGGATTTAAAACGAGGCGAAAAGATTTCTTTACTTGTCGCTCCTGCCTTTCTGGCTGATTATCCAAACGAATATGAAAAGGTATTGGGTGGCCTAAAGAAGCTTGGTGCCAACAGAATTATAAGCGTGTCATTCGGCGCTGATATTACTACCTGGGGATATATTAATTACATACAAAAACACAACTATTTAGGCGGTATTTCACAGCCATGCCCTGCAGTTGTTGGCTATATTGAACGATATCTGCCTGAACTTTTACCTAGGCTGTTTCCTGTGCAAAGTCCGCTTATGTGTGCGGCTATCTATGCAAAAAAAGAAATGGGAATAACTGATAAATTAGCCTTTATTAGTCCATGTATAGCTAAAAAAATGGAAATAGATGACCCAAATAATCACGGATATGTAAGCTACAACGTAACCTTCAATCATCTTATGAAATACTTCACGGAGCACAATCTATTTGGACCTCCTATAAAAGATGAAATTGAGTATGGTCTTGGCTCAATTTATCCTATGCCTGGCGGTCTAAAGGAAAATGTATACTGGCTACTTGGTAACGAAGTTTTCATTCGACAAATCGAAGGTGAAAAAAGGATGTACCATTATATACAGGCAAATGCAGAGCGTATCAAGGGAAGCAAAACCCCATTTTTATTTATAGATGCACTTAACTGCGAAAATGGCTGCATCTCAGGAACAGGAACGGATCCCGAAATTACTGGGAATGATGATCCTTTATATCACATCCATGATATTCAGGAAATGGTAAAACGAGATGACAAGAAGAGCGCATGGTCTCGGCCTCTCACACCAAAACAGAGGTTGGCCGCTTTAAACAAGCAGTTTGAAAAGCTCAATTTGGAAGATTACTTGAGAAAATATACAGACCGTTCTGCGGAGTGCAAGATTAAGATTCCATCCGATAGTGAGCTTGATAAAATCTATAATGATATGGGAAAAACCACTGAAGAATCTCGAAAAATCAACTGCTCTTGCTGTGGATACGATTCTTGCCACGATATGGCCACTGCTATCTATAATAATTTCAACCACAAATCTAACTGCGTTCACTACTTGAAGGATTTGGTTGAATATGAAAAAATAGAAGCTCAGGAAATGGTCAAAAAAGAGCGTGCGCTGCTACTTAGTCGTCAGGAGAGCCTTCTAAATACTATTGATGAAATCAATAAGCATTTTGATTCTGTAAGTGCTTCTGTAAAGGATGTTACTGATGGCAATAATGATAGTGCTCATCAAAGTAGAGCTGTATCTAAGGAAATGGCTTCAGTTGAGGAATATTGTGAGAATCTCAAAACATCTGTAGACAATATAAAGGACCATTTAGTTGCTTTAAAGGAAAACAATGATCTGGTGGTTGATATTGCAGACCAGACTAATCTACTTGCCTTAAATGCGTCTATCGAGGCAGCCAGAGCCGGTGAGGCTGGAAAAGGCTTTGCTGTTGTTGCTAGTGAAATAAACAATCTAGCTACCACATCAAAGGATACTGCTCAAAGTAGTGGTGAGGCAGACAAGAATATTGAATCTGCTGTAAGCATTATTTCTGAAGCCACTGACAGTCTCCTTGCCACAATAGAAAATGTAAATTGTCGTGCCCTTAAGCTAGCGCAATCTACGGAGGAAATATCTTCAGCGACAAATGATGTATCTGAAACTATTGAGCAGATAAGAAATGAACTAAAACTTTTAGCCGAAAAAAATAAAGGAGATGACTAGAATGAATGACCAAAAATCAAATCTTACAACAAGGGATATTGCACTAACTGCTATCCTACTTGCTATATGCATACTAAGTCAAATATTTAAGAATTTAAGCATTTTTATTACAGGCCCAATTATAAACGCTTGTATTGTGCTTGCAGTTTTTGAAGCAAACCTACCATGTGCAATCATACTTAGCATAATCACTCCAATAACTGCGTATTTTATAGCAGCATCGCCTCTTATGATGGCAATTCCTGTTATCCTTCCACTTATTATGCTTGGAAATATTGTACTTGCAGTTGTGTCATTCTTGCTATTTAAAAAGAATGTAAATGTTGTAAATACTCAGAATAAAATAGTCAGCTTTTCTTGGAAAGCAATTGTGGCTGCTCTTGCAAAAGGCATTGTAATGGGACTTACTATCTCCCTTTGGGTTATCCCTACCTTCTTACCAGCAGAGGGGCCTCTTAGAGAAAATATGCCAGTATTCCAAATGACATTTTCGGTATTTCAGTTTATAACAGCATTGATTGGATTTGGCTATGTATTTGTAGTACTTGCTGTTTTAAGGAAAACCGCAACGGAATAGCATAAAAAATTTTCAAATATGGATCTAAAAACTAAGAGAGATAGGAATCGCTTCCTATCTCTCTTATTATGTTAACTGAGGCGAATTTGTTTTATATAATTTTCTCCCTTTTATTATTTAATTACTCTTCGCCTTCAGTAGTTGTAGTATCAGTTTTGCTTGCTGCTTTAGCCGCAGCCTGATCATATTCTGTCTCATCTATAACAACCTCTGACGGATTTACATATGTTTTTCCACCATCCAAGAACGTATTATTAGCATCAGATACTGTAAATCCAGCAACGCCATTTTCCGAATTATCAACAATAGTATATGGTAAATTTTCTCTCGTCGAAATTGGTTGATTTAACGGAGAAAGTTCTGTTGAGTCTGTAGGCAATAATAACGAACCACTACTTGTTGTATCTACAGTAGAGTTATCGTCATAATGCTGTAATAGTTGGGCACAGAATTCTGCTGAGCCTGGTATTGAACTAATAAAATCAGCTTGGAATTCTTCAGTATTATTTACTCCCTGAGCGCCTAGTAAGTTTTCAATAACATCGTCCAAAGAATACGAATACCAGTTTCCATCATTAGCCTGATAGCCATGTATTTCGGAAAGAATAGCGCTCAATCCTTGTCTAAGAGCATCATGGTTATATACAACAGTTCCATCTTCTAATGTGGTTTCAACTTCTCCTTGTATATTATATTCAGTTCGAAGATTATCATTACTTGCAGCAAGATAGCTTAAATACATACACGCCAAATAACCTGATGCATATGAACTAGCTGTGTTATCACATTCGATTTCATCACCATTCTCATCATATCTTGGTTCACCATATTGCAACTGTACCTCTTGGTTATTTGTATAACCTTCTTTCAAAGAATCCGCGCTATATTCCCAAACATCGTCAACATATCCATATTCTTTACCATAAAAATTCCCGCATCGAGCCTGAAATCCATTCTCAACAGCAGTTGCTATACCTTCTGTAAACCATCTAGGGAAATTTGTCGGTGCAATATTTACGAGCTTATCAGGATTATTAGCAGCACGCATCTGTCCATTCATGCCACGAGCAGTATAGTCAAACATAAATCTATGGAGCATTTCATGAACCATAGTAGATTCCAATTCACTTCGCTCTTGCTCATTCAGTTCCCATTTATTTGACTCAGTGTTAAAAGTAAATTTGTCACCTTTACCCAATACATTAACAGCAACATAATATCCTAAAGTAGGATCATCTGAATCCTCTGGTTGAACATAAGCTGCATTACCATCATCATTAGAATAAACATATAATCCTATGGTTGAGCTTAACTCACCAGCTAATAGCGCATCGTTAAAACATGGAAAACCATCTAATAGTAATGAAACTGCTTGTGGCTCAATAGTATATCTAACCAACTCAACTAATGAAGCCAACTTATCTATACCAATTTCTTTAATTGCACTTATATCACTATGATTTACAGCAAGCTTTTGCTCTGGAGTTAAACTATCATAATCTAATACAAATGAATTCTCAGTCTGATTACTGCTTTCTCCACCACCTTGGTTAGCATTTCTATTTCCCTTTTCCGCTTCACCAAACTGCTTAACTATATCAGCAAAATCTGCTGCAGCTGCATTAACTTCGAGGTTCTTACCTGGTCCATCAAGACATGTAATAAACACCCAACCTGTCTTTGAATCGACAATCTTAACTACTTTTCTGCCAGCATATACATCAGTCGCTGCCTTTGGAAGCTCTATCCTATCAAGAATAGTCTGAGCGTCTTTAATGGTATATCCCTTAGGCATATAAAAAGCAAACACTGGAAAACTGTTTACTTTTGATGATTTAACTGTTGTTAAACGTCCATCTTCATCAGCCCAAATAACTGGGATTTTCCATGCAGCACCATTATCAGCATTTACAACAGCACTGAAATCTAATAACTTACCCTCTTCTGGTGCATCAAGATCTCCAATTTTGAATGAAGAAATCTCGTTGTTACCCTTGTAATCTGCTGTCTGAGTCTCCTTGCTAGGAAATACTCCTACAACCTGGGAATCCTCGCTAGGTAGGATTGTTGCCACTGGCTCGCCATTGATTTCCTGTGCATTAGCACTGATAGTTGTTGCGCCAATTGTGCATGCTGTAGTCATCATTGCTAGCAAGCATGCTAAGAATTGCTTTCTTTTCATTTAATTATTTCCTCCCTTTAAAAGAAAAATTTAGAACCGCAAGTTCAAATATAACTTTGATTTGCCAATTCTTTTGCTAAATCAAAAAGAGCAGTGAGTACCAAACTTCACTGTACTCACTGCTCCCGTATGCTCATTGTTACACAATATAATTATATACGCAATAGCGTAAAAGCCAATTGGCAAAAAGTGTCATATTTTGGCAAAAAAAGGATTTAAAAACTACTTTGTAGCTTCTAAATCCTTTTAAACCCATTAATTATTCACCCATCTTTGCAAGCTTGGCTGCCTGATCAGCAGCGATTAATGCATCGAGAATTTCCTGAATATCTCCATTCATTATCTTATCCAACTTGTAGAGTGTAAGATTGATTCTGTGGTCTGTTACACGTCCCTGTGGGAAGTTGTATGTACGAATCTTTTCTGCACGGTCGCCAGTACCAATCTGCGAACGACGCTCTGCAGCCTCAGCATCCTGCTGCTTCTGCAACTCTAAATCGTAAAGCTTTGCACGAAGAAGTGCGAAAGCCTTGTCCTTATTCTGTAGCTGCGACTTTTCTGTCTGGCTGTAAATAACAATACCTGTTGGATAGTGAGTAAGACGTACAGCAGAATCAGTTGTATTGACACACTGTCCACCGTTACCAGAGGCACGCATAACGTCTATA
>JAILGH010000098.1 GCA_024697025.1 Pseudobutyrivibrio sp. | reverse complement strand
AAGGAGATGAAAACATGGCAAAAAACATTTTAATCTGTGACGATGCTGCATTCATGAGAATGATGATCAAAGACATTCTCACAAAAAATGGCTACAATGTAGTAGGAGAGGCTGAGAACGGTAAAATTGCCGTTGATAAGTTTACAGAACTTAGCCCTGATCTTGTTCTTCTTGATATTACAATGCCAGAGATGGATGGTATTGGTGCTTTGAAAGCAATCAAGGAAAAGGATCCTGACGCATGTGTTATTATGTGCTCTGCTATGGGTCAGCAGGCTATGGTTATTGAAGCCATTCAGTCAGGTGCTAAGGACTTTATCGTTAAGCCATTCCAGGCAGAGAGAGTTCTCGAGGCAGTTAAGAAGGTTATAGGATAAGATGATTTTCCTCACTTCTACTGGTGAAAATATATTCCAACTTATATTTGTGCTATTTGTATTTGTTGGTATCATTGCCATGACATATTTTGTTACCAGATGGATTGCCGGTTACCAAAAGACTCAGGGGCGTAACCGTAATCTGGAGATTGTAGAGGCAATCAGAGTCACCAATAATAGATATGTTCAAATAATCAGGGCAGGGGAAGATAGGTTTTTTCTCATTGCAGTAGGCAAGGACGAGATTAATCTTTTAGGTGAACTATCATCTTCTGAACTTAAAGAGCTTGGAGAGCAGCAGAACGAGCTATCAGCTCCTGTGGATTTCAAGGCAGTTATGAATAAGATGCTTAAGAAGGAGAAATAGCTTAGTTTGGGCAGATTATGTTATGAATAAATTTAAGAAGGCTTATGTTGTAATTAGTATTATCTTTACAGCATGTGTTTTGTGCTATGCGATTATTGGTAGCACGATTACTGCCAAAGCGGCAGAGACGTCAACTAAATATGACACAGAATATGGAGCTAGTAATTCAGATTATGGTGCGACTGAAAAGGCACCAAACGCTTCTGATGAAACTGTAGGAGACGGAGGCTTTTCGCTTACGTTTGATGGCGAGGATGGTAATTTTTCTGCCACCCTAAGAATGTTGCTTGTACTCACAATCATCACTCTATCACCTTCAATTCTGATAATGCTTACGTCCTTTACCAGATGCGTAATAGTTCTACATTTCGTGCGCGCTGCTATAGGTACAAATACAGCGCCACCCAATCAGATTTTGACTGGTCTGGCGTTATTTTTAACATTATTTATTATGTCTCCTGTTTTAATTCAGATTAAGACAGAGGCAATTGATCCTTTTGATGCAGGGGAGATTACCCAGCAGGAAGCTATTGATGCAGCCATAGTTCCTGTTAGAGAGTTTATGTATGGGCAGACTCAGACGAAGGATTTGAATCTTTTCTGCGATATTGCAGGAGTCACATACGAAGAGTATGACGAAGTGCCATTTACAGTGGTTGTTCCAGCTTTTATTTTGTCAGAGCTTAGAACTGCATTTGTAATAGGCTTTTTGATTTATGTGCCATTCATTGTTATTGACATGGTAGTTGCTTCGGTACTTATGTCAATGGGTATGATGATGCTTCCACCTACAACAATTTCTTTACCATTTAAGATTTTGTTATTCATATTAGTAGATGGATGGAATCTTGTCATCGGTGGATTAGTAAAGACATTTTATTAGCTTTAGGAGAGAATAGGTTATGACTGAAGGACAGGTATTAGACGTAATCAGAGATGCTATTTACACACTTCTTGTGGTATCTTTGCCTCTACTGTTAGTTTCGTTAACTATAGGTCTTGTAGTTAGTATTTTTCAGACAGTCACATCTATTCAAGAGCAGACACTTACATTCATTCCTAAAATAGTAGGAGTGTTTGCTGCTCTGATGTTTTTCGGTCCATGGATGCTTACAGTGTTAACGGAATATATTACAAATTTATGGGCAAATTTTAGTATTTACCTGGGCTAGAAGTAGATGTTTAGTATTGATTTTACCTTACGAAATTTTGAATACTTTTTGTTGATACTTACACGCATATCCATGTTTGTGGTTGTGGCACCTTTTTTTAACACCAGTAATACACCTCCAATGGCTAAGATTGGTTTTTCAACGTTAGTGTCATTGCTTTTGTATTTTGTTGTTGACTTTAGTGCTCTTAATTATTCTACAGTAATTGGATATGCTTTTTTAGTTGCAAGAGAAGCAGTCACAGGGCTTATTATTGGATTTTCAACCTATTGTTGTAACTTCATTATCCTTCTTGCAGGAAATATGATAGATATGAACATAGGTCTTTCCATGGCTCAAGAGTATGACCCTTCCCTTAGAGCAGAGACATCAGTTACTGGTACTTTATACAACCAGTTTATTATGATTCTCTTAGTTCTTTCAGGGATGCACAGATATATCTTTAAGACATTTTGTGATGCCTTTGAGCTTATTCCGATAGGAGGCACTATTTTTAGATGGGACTCATTATTCGAGTCAATTTTGATATTTATTGCGGATATTTTTGTTATCGCTTTTAGAATAATACTTCCTGTGTTTGCAGTAATTATGCTATTAAACGCAATACTTGGAATCATGGTAAAGGTTGCGCCTCAGATTCACATGTTCTCTGTTGGTGCTCAGCTAAAGATTATTGTTGGATTTATCGTTTTGTTTCTTACAATTTTCTTGCTTCCCAATATTGCGGAATTTATATTTAAAGAAATGCAAAAAATGCTTTCTATGTTTTTAAAGGGACTATATTGATGGTGGAGAATAAGGCGCTTTTATTACAATATAATCTGCAGTTCTTTGCCGATGGTGAAGGTGGCGAAAAGACTGAACAGCCTACTAGCAAGAAGCTTTCCGACGCCCGAAAAGAGGGCAAGGTTGCCAAGAGCAAAGAGGTTGTTAACGGCATAGCGCTCTTTGGTTTTTTCCTAGGTCTTCGAGTGTTTACAGGCTTCGCTGGGTTTAGATTTGAAGAAATATTTTCTTGGATTTATTCCATAATACCTGATGTTGTGAAAATGAATGGTAGCGGTCTTACCATAAACACTGTCTCAGGGATTGTATTTACGTTATTACTCAGAATGCTTATTATTCTGTTACCATTTTTGATTATAGGTTTTTTAACTGGATTTGTTGCAAATTTGGTTCAGGTAGGCTGGCAGCCAACGTTAAAGCCTTTGCAACCTAAGCTTAATAAGTTCAATCCAGTTAGTGGTTTTAAAAGGATTTTTTCCAAGCAGTCCATAGTCAATTTGCTTATGGCGCTTGCTAAGCTTTTTTTGGTTTTTTATATTTCGTATCTAACAGTGCGAGACCAGGCCAACAATCTTTTTGTTTTGTATGATGTAAATCTCATGGCTGCTCTCAATCTGATTTTTAGAATTATTGTGGATACTGGCATCAAGATTAGTATCATCTATATCATACTTGGACTTATCGATTATGCATATCAGCGCTGGAAGTTCCGCGACGATATGAAGATGACCAAGCAGGAAGTTAAGGATGAGTACAAGAACACTGAAGGTGATCCACAAATTAAGGGTAAGCAAAAGCAACGAATGATGGAAAGTTCTCGTCGGAGAATGATGCAGAACGTTCCAAAGGCAGACGTTGTAATTACCAACCCTACACATTTGGCGGTTGCCATTTTGTATGATAACACCAAGGATGAGGCTCCTAGAGTTGTTGCCAAAGGCGAAGACTACTTGGCTAGCAAGATTAGAGAGGCAGCTAAGGATAATGGAGTCCCAATCGTTGAAAATAAGCCGTTAGCACGAGCTTTGTATGCTACGGTTGAGGTGGATGAAGTGATACCACCTGAGCTCTATCAGGCAGTGGCAGAAATACTTGCTGTTGTCTACACCAATAGGGCTAGCTAAGATTTTTTAGGAAAGGGGGAAGACCCGTGGATTTTGCGGCATCAGTCAAAAAATCAGATGTTGGAATAGCGTTGTATCTGCTTGCTGCAGTTATATTCTTCGTCATTCCTATTCCTAATTTTGTACTTGATATCATGATTTGTTTCAACATTTCAATTGCCTTAATTGTTATGTTGAATGTACTTTTTGTTCAGGAAGTTTTGGACATGTCCTTCTTCCCAACATTACTTCTTTTTACAACTATATTTAGAATATCTCTCAACGTTTCCTCAACCAGACTTATTCTATCAACAGGTAATCCTGGAAACGTAGTAGCAACATTTGGTAGTTTCGTTGGTGGTAACAACCTTATTATCGGCGCAATCATTTTCCTAATTTTGATTATCATTCAGTTTATGGTTATCAATAAAGGTTCTGAGCGCGTAGCTGAGGTTTCAGCCAGATTCACATTGGACGCTATGCCTGGTAAGCAGATGGCTATTGATGCGGACCTTAACACGGGAGCTATCGACGATGCAGAGGCCAAGAGACGAAGAGATAAGATACAGGAAGAATCAGCATTCTTCGGCGCCATGGACGGTGCTACTAAGTACGTTAAAGGAGATGCTACTGCCGGTCTTATCATTACAGTAATTAACCTTGCTGGTGGTTCTGCAATGGGCATGATTAATCAGGGATTATCCTTTGCAGATGCAATTCAGCAGTTTGGTATTCTTACAATCGGTGATGGTCTTGTTTCGCAGATTCCTTCACTACTCATATCTTTATCAACTGGTATTTTGGTTACTAAGGGTTCAAAGGCTGCAGACTTTTCAGGTACTCTTGTTAGACAGCTTTTTGGAATCCCAAAGGTACTTTACATAGTAGGTGCAGTTCTTGGACTTCTTGGACTTGTTACACCTCTTAACAGCTTTTTGTTCCTTGCATTTGCAGCTGCTTATTTCGTATCAGGCCGCTCAATTGCCAAGAACATTGGCGAGGAGGAGATAGAACAGGAAGTGGCCGCGGAGGAGACGGAAGCGGAGGAAATTCGAAAACCAGAAAATGTAGTATCCTTGCTGCAGGTCGACCCCATTGAGCTGGAGTTTGGATACGGTATCATTCCTCTTGCAGACGTTAATCAGGGCGGAGATTTATTGGATAGAGTGGTAATGATTAGGCGACAAATAGCCTTAGAGCTTGGTACTGTTGTGCCTATCATTCGACTTAGAGACAACATTCAGCTTAATCCAAACCAATATATTATTAAAATCAAAGGCATTCAGGTTACTGAGGGCGAGATTTTATTCGACCATTATATGGCTATGAATCCAGGCTATGTTGAGGAGGAAATTACAGGTATTCCTACCTTTGAACCTTCCTTCCATCTGCCAGCTATTTGGATTACAGAAAGTCAGCGTGAACGTGCTGAAAGTTTGGGATACACAGTTGTTGATCCACCTTCAATTATTGCAACGCATTTAACTGAGATTATCAGAGGACATATTGCAGAGCTTCTTACAAGACAGGATGTTCAAAACCTTATCGACAATCTCAAGGAGACCAATCCTGTTATTGTTGAAGAGCTTATTCCAAAGCTTCTTGGACTTGGAGATGTTCAAAAGGTATTGCAGAATCTTCTTTCAGAGGGTGTTTCAATCAGAGATTTGCTTACAATTTTTGAAATTTTGGCAGATCATGCAACTACAACTCACGATACAGATGTGCTTACAGAATATGTGCGCCAAGGATTGAAGCGTGCAATTTCAAGTAGGTACTTTGCTCCAAATGAGGTCACACAGGTTATCACTGTGGATCCAAAGGTTGAGCAAGATATTATGGCATCTATTAAGCAGACAGAGCAGGGAGCCTACCTGACTCTTGACCCAGAACGAATCAAGGCAATCATTGCTTCCCTCGAGGAAGAGGTTAAAAAGCTTGAGGACATGGGTCGCACACCGATAGTTGTTACTTCGCCAATTGTCCGTATGTATTTCAAGGGCATGACGCAAGATTATATTAAAGACTTAATAGTAGTTTCTTACAATGAAATTGACTCTAACGTTGAACTTTCATCTGTAGGAATGGTTACGGGGTAGAATAAATGACAATCAATAAATACACTGGAAAAACCGAAGAAGAGGCTATGAATAAAGTCCGAAAAGAGCTTGGAAACGCAGCGGTTATTATGAACGTAAAGGTTATCAAGCCAAAGGGCCTGGGAAGCTTCTTCAAAAGCAATACTTATGAGGTTACAGCGGCAGTGGAGGATGATGCTTTGACACCACAGGATCAGGCTTTTGCAACACCAACAGATACAAGAGGAGGCGGCTTTGATGCTGTTGCCGACGATGCCATTTTACTTAAAAATGCTTTTTCGGCTGTTAATGAAGTTTTGGAAAAGCAGTCTGAAGAGTCTTCTATTCTTGCTTCTATGGCTTCGCCGGAGCCTGCTTTAACTCAGGCCAGGGCTCAGCAGACAGCAAGCATTCCATCTTCATCCAATGATTTTGAGCCTCTTACAGACACTGCTCCAAGAGCACGTCTGATTGAGCCTACATATTCAAGACCTGCAAATGCAAGGCCTCTTCCTAGAGACTATGTGAGAGACCTTCAAAGGGAAATGCAAAAGGAGGAGCCTAGACCTGCCAGTGCAGCTCCAGTCAACAACATAGACGACGAGATTAAAGTTAACAACTTTTCAGATAAGCCATCAATCGACAATGATAATCATGTATTTGTGAAGATGCTTTACAACGTACTTTTAGAAAATGAGGTACAGGAAAAATATATCAATCAGGTTTTGGAGGACATGGATAAGATTCTCCAGACCAGCCATTCTTTAGATAATTTACTTTCAAATGTTTATCAAAAGATGGTGCTTAAGCTTGGCACACCAACTAAGATTATTCCTGGTGAGAGACGTCCAAAGGTTGTATTTTTCATTGGCCCTACTGGTGTTGGCAAGACAACGACTATTGCCAAGATTGCCAGTAAATTCAAGGTTGAAGAGGGCAAGAAGGTCGGCCTTATTACAGCAGATACTTACAGAATGGCAGCGGCTAATCAGCTTCAGACCTATGCCAATATTTTAGGTGTTCCTCTAAATGTTATTTACTCTGCAGATGAGCTTTTAGATACAGTTAAAAAGCAGTCTAGAGAGTACGAGGATTTAGACGTTATTTTGGTTGATACCATTGGCTTTTCTCATAGAAATGAGGAGCAGCGTCAGGACACTAAAAAGCTTATAAGTGCCCTTGGGGATTTTTACGACAGCGAGGTTTATCTTGTGCTTTCAGCAACTACCAAGCACAAGGATTTAATTGATATCGCAGACTCTTACATGGAGTTTACGGATTTCAATCTCATCTTTACTAAATTGGATGAGACCAATTGCCTTGGCAATATCTTCAACCTAAAGCAGTACACCAAGGCACCACTTTCTTACATCACTGTTGGTCAGAATGTTCCAGATGATATAGAGATTGTTAACGCCCAGAAGCTGGTAAAACAGTTGTTGGGAGGGAACTAAATGGATCAAGCGGAGAATTTAAGAAACGTAATAAAGGCGCACAACATTAAGTCCGTTGAAAACACCAAGGTTATCACAATTACCTCTGGCAAGGGCGGTGTGGGCAAATCCAACATGGCAGTTAATCTGGCGGTGTGGTTTACCCGTATGGGCAAGAGAGTAATTATTTTAGATGCGGATTTTGGTTTGGCCAATGTGGAGGTTATGTTTGGAACCATTCCAAACTATAATCTTTCTGACGTTATTTTTAATGGAAAGAGTATTAGAGATATCATTACAACCGGACCTATGGGAATAGGGTTTATTTCAGGGGGTTCAGGAGTTGTTGGGTTAAATAATCTAAATCGTGAACAAATTACGTTTTTAGTGCGTAATCTATCACTTTTAAACGACTTATGTGATATTCTAATTATAGATACTGGTGCGGGTGTTTCGGACCAGGTTTTGGAGTTTGTTTTGGCCTCACCAGAGGTGGTTTTAGTCTCCACACCTGAGCCTAGTTCCCTCACTGATTCATACTCTCTGATGAAGGCTATGTACAAAAGCTCCAAGTACTTAAAGGGCGGCACCAACGTACATTTGGTAGCCAACAAAGTTACCAGCGAGTCAGAGGGACGAGCGGTTTATAACAAAATGCTTTCCGTTGTTCAAAAGTTTCTAAATGGAGATTTGGATTATTTGGGCAACGTGCAATACGATTCCACATTAGAGAAGGCTGTTAGGAATCAGAAGGTAGTTTCAATTGAGTATCCACAGTCCAAGGCGGCTAAGAATTTTGAGGCCATCGCTTCAAAGCTTCTTAAGAAGGACGAGAATACTCATTACAAATGGGGTGTATCACAAATTTTTAATGCATTGCTAAAAGATAGGGCGTAGTATATGGAAATTCTAGATCTCAGACCTGGCACACCGATTGAATTCACATTTGCCAGCAAAGCATCTGAAGCTGAATACAACATTGATCCAGACAGGGGTGTTTACATTTCAAGTGTATTCGGCGTTACCAAAAATGAAGAGGTAATCTTTCATATTCCAACAAGAAAGGGGAGCATTGTAACCATTCCTATGGAGGAAGAGCTTATAGGTGTGTTTAACACCAAATCGGGAATGTTTCAGCTGACAGGAAAGATTACCAAGCGAGGGCGGTTAGAAAACTTCCCGGTTTACGTGTTTGAGCCGGATAGCAAGCTAACCAAGGTACAGCGACGAGACTATTACAGATTTGATTGTGTGATTCCGGTTAAAATTCTTCCAATTCCAGAGGATGTGGCACTGCTTCCTAATATGCAATTGATTGAAGACGATTTGGAAAAATACGGAAACACTTATGGAGACCCGGTGGCGGGAAACATTGTTGACATTAGCGGCGGCGGAGCAAGGATTAGTGCATCCAAGGATGTGGTTACAGAGCGGTACATGTATGTCAGCTTCAGGCTAGCTACTACAACAGTTAATCAGACCATAAACGTTATTGCTAAACGTGTTAAAAGTGAATATAAAGACGACCTAAAAATTTATGAGCATCGAATAGAGTTTTTGTTTAAGGAGACAGAGGATAGGGAGACTATAATAAAGTACATTTTTGACGAGGAACGGCGGATTCGTAAAAAAGATCAGGGGTAAAGAATGTATAAGATTTTAGTTGTTGATGACTCTGCACTTATGCGAAGGATTGTCTGTGATATTATCAATGCAGATAGTGATTTTCGTGTAGTCGACGTTAGTGCAGACGGCGAAGATGCTTACAACAAAATAAAGAATAATCCGTACGATCTTGTGGTTTTGGATATGGTGCTTCCTAAGTTGACTGCTTTGGAGCTTATCCAGAGATTGTCAGCAGAATCTATTCCTTCTAATGTGGTTCTTATGAGCTCCACATTGAAGGAGGATGCTGAAAGCACTGTTAAGGCCATGGAATTGGGTGCACTTGATTTTGTTCTTAAGCCAATCCGTTCCGGAAATGACACCAGAGATGTATTTGCTGCCAACTTAGTAAATGCATTGCATGGAGCCATTAAGTCAAACAACTACAAGATAATAGTACAAAGGTCTGGGGCCAGCAAGAATGCCAAGGAAATCGAGGCATCCCAAAAGACTACCCAAGAAAAGATGCAGATGGTTCGAAACAGACTTATGGGTGCTAAAGCAGAAATCAGTAGCCCACAAACTGTTTCTGTTAGCGAGCAGCCAAAGTCAGTTGAAAAGCCGAAGCCACCAGCATCACAACCAAAGCATAGTGGTTCGGGGGTGCGTACCAAGAGAATTATTGCACTTGCATGTTCTACAGGCGGTCCACAGGCGTTGCACACTTTTGTACCTATGCTTCCTAGAGATTTATCTGTTCCTTTAGTTATTGTTCAGCACATGCCTGAAGGCTTTACAGCTTCTCTAGCATCAAGACTTGACCAGATATCTCAGATTAAGGTTAAGGAGGCAGACGACGGAGAATACTTTAGACCTGGAATAGTTTATATTACTCCAGGAGGTAAGCACATGGAAATCTGCGAAGACGCAAGTCATGCAGCCTATTGTCATTTAGACGATAGCCCACCTGTAAACAGCTTAAAGCCTTGTGCCGATGTGATGTACAAGTCTCTAAAGGATTCTAGCTTTGATGAAATCCTGTGCGTTGTTCTTACAGGAATGGGAGCTGATGGTTCCGAGGGAATCAATTATTTAAAGCAATTTAAAAAGACTTACGTTATTTCGCAAGAAGCATCCACATGCGTTGTATATGGTATGCCGAAAGCAGTGGAGCAGGGGGGACTATCCGATGAGGTTGCTCCGCTAAAATCTGTAGCTGATTCAATTGTGAAAAGACTTGGAGGTTAATAGGATGGATGTAAGTCAGTATCTAGATATTTTTATCGACGAGACAAGTGGTCATATTCAGAGCCTTTCCGACAATATTATGGAGTTGGAAAAAGAGCCTGATAACAAGGACGTTGTCAATGAAATCTTCCGTGCAGCTCACTCTTTAAAGGGTATGGCTGGCACTATGGGGTTCAAGAGAATGCAGCATCTTACACACGACATGGAAAACGTTTTCCAGGAAGTGCGTAATGATAATGTAAAGGTAAATTCAGCGCTTATCGACATTCTTTTCAAATGCCTTGATGCTATTGAGGCATATCTTGATACAGTTAAGGCTACTTCAAACGAAGGTACAGAAGAGAACGAAGCCCTGATTAAGCTTTTAAATGATTACCTTAACAAGGCTGAGGGTGGGGCTGATGCACCAGCAGAGGCAGCACCAGCAGAGGCTCCAGCGGCTGAAGCAGAAGCAGCACCAGCAGCAGAGGCTTCAGCACCTGCACAGGAGGCTGGTGAGTTACCTTTATTTAGAAAGATGAAACTTGAACCAGAGATTGTAGATAAGCTTAAAGCTGAAAAGCAGCTCTATGGTTTTACTATTCATATTAACAAGGAGTGCTTGCTTAAGGCAGCAAGAGCTTTCCTTGTATTTAAGGCTGTTGAGGAATTTGGTGGAATCTTAGCATTTGACCCAAGCTCTTCAGATATCGAGGATGAGAAATTCGAATACGATTTTTCATTTATATTATCTACAGAATCAGATCTTGCACCAATTGTTGAGGCAGTTAAATCTGTTTCTGAAATCGACTCAGTTGAAGCCGACAAGGTTACACCTGATATGTACGAAAAGAAGGAAGAGGCAGCAGCACCTGCACCAGAGGCAGCACCAGCAGCTCAGGCTCCTGCTGCACCTGCACCAGCAGCAGAGGCAGCACCTGCACCAGCAGTAAAGACAGCCGGTGGCAAGACAACACAGCCTGCTAATAAGCCTGTTACTTCACGTACGATTCGTGTAGATATTGAAAAGCTTGATGCATTGATGAATCAGGTATCCGAGCTTATTATTGCAAAGAATTCACTTGCTTCTCAGAGTAATGGTTCTGAAATCGATGGTCAGACATTACATGAGAATATTGAATACCTTGAGAGAATTACAACCAACCTTCACGAATCAGTTATGAAGGTTCGAATGGTTCCTATCGAATCAGTAGTTGCTAAGTTCCCTCGAATGATTAGAGATTTAAGCCGTAAGCTTAATAAGCCTATGGACCTTGATATGACTGGTGAGGATACAGAGCTTGACCGTACTGTTGTTGATCAGTTAGGTGATCCACTTCAGCACTTGCTCCGTAACTCTGCTGACCACGGTATCGAGTCTCCTGAAGAAAGACGTGCAGCTGGAAAGCCTGAAACAGGTACAATTTTCCTTAATGCTTTCCAAGAGGGCAACAACGTCATCATCGAAGTAGGAGATGATGGTGGTGGTATTAACACAGAAAAGGTTAAGGAAAAGGCCATCGAAAGAGGTCTTGTAACACCTGAAGAGGCTGACAACCTTTCTCAGAAAGAGATTATCAACTTCCTGTTCATGCCTTCATTCTCAATGGCAAAACAGATTACAGATATCTCTGGTCGAGGCGTTGGTCTTGATGTAGTTAAGTCTAATATCGAGGCATTAGGCGGTGACGTTGAAGTTAAGTCAGTAATGGGCGAAGGCTCTACATTTACTGTAAGACTTCCACTTACACTTGCTATTATTCAGGCTCTCATGGTTGAAATTAGAGACGAGAAATATGCTATCGCTCTTGCTTCAATTATGAACATTGAAAATATACCAGTTTCTGACATTAAATACGTAGAATCTAAAGAGGTTATCCACCTTAGAGGTCAGGTTATTCCTCTTATCCGTCTGGACAAGATTCTTGATTTTGAGCCTAAGGAAGAGGTTGAGGATACAATGACAGTTGTTATCTGCAAGAAGGGTGATACCCTTGGCGGTATTATCGTAGACAACCTTATTGGACAGCTTGAAATCGTTATTAAGTCACTTGGTAAGCTTGACAACAACAAGATTATCAGCGGTGCGACTATCCTTGGTGATGGCGAAATTGCTATGATTCTTGATGTCAATGCTGTCATTTAACAGGAGGTGAAACCATGTCAGATATTGCTGTTGTAGATGTTGTTGAAAAAGAAAAGAAACAATACATCGTAGTTAAAATTGGTGGCGAGCATTATGGTATCGACATTTCCTATATCGATAATATTGTTCGTATGAGTAAAATAACAAGAGTTCCAAAGGCACCTCAGTATTATCGTGGAGTTATCAATCTACGTGGTGAGGTTGTTCCTGTAATGAGCCTTCGTAGAAGAATGAATCTTGATGATGATGAATTTACAGATGCTTCAAGAATCATTATTCTCAAGCTTGATCAAGGTGGCTTAATGGGTGTCATCGTTGATGAAGTAAAAGAAGTTCTTTCATTATCTGAGGATGATATTGAAGAACCTACATCAACATTAAAAAGCAAGAATTCTTTCATCTGTGGCGTTGGTACTAACGGCGATGAGCTTATTTCAATTTTCGAAATTAGTTCTATCATAGGAGAGAATGAGGCTTCTTAAAGGGAGGTAACAATGCTCACACTGAATGAGGTTAATGAGAAATATTTTGATGTCCTCAAGGAAATTGGCAATATTGGCGCTGGCAATGCAACAACTGCCATCGCCAATATGCTTGGCCTTAGAATGGACATGAGTGTTCCGGAGGTATGTTTTTTACCTGTAGAGGAGCTTGGTTCGGCAATTGGTGCAGAGGATGATGTCATAGTTGGCATCATGCTAGGCGTAGAGGCTGATATTGACGGCTCTATGATGTTTCTGATGGACACACACTCGGCTCATCGCATAGTAAACCGACTTATGATGCGAGATGATAACTATAATGAACCATTCGATGAAATGGACTTATCAGCCATCAAAGAGATTGGTAATATTATCGCCGGGTCATATCTATCGGCACTATCGGGACTGACCAATTTGACAATTGTACCATCCGTACCTTTTGTTGCGGTGGATATGGCTGCGGCTATTCTTTCTGTCCCAGCTGTTCAGTTTGGTATTTTTGGCGATAATGCTTTGATGATTAATACAAAGTTTTCAGATGATTTAGGCATTAATGGATATTTTATCCTTATGCCAGAGGAGGATTCATACGCAAAGATATTAACAGCGCTTGGTGTACCAATTTAAGGAGAGTGATAGTATGGGGCAGATGATTAAAGTAGGCATGGCTGATCTTAAAGTTTGCAAAGCTCCTGATGCACTTACTACAATTGGTCTAGGTTCGTGTATAGGAATTGCGATTTATGATCCTTCTACTAAAATAAGCGGATTGGCTCACATAATGTTGCCAGATAGCACCCAAATACGTAACAATTCTAACTTGGCAAAGTTTGCAGATACCGGTATCCAAAAGCTTTTTGAGGACATGATTGCAGCCGGTGCAAATAAGGCTAGGATGGTTGCAAAGATAGCCGGCGGTGCCAAAATGTTTGAGATGCCTGGCGGAAGTTCAGCTAGCATAAACGTTGGTGAGCGCAATGCAGAAGCAAGCCGTGCAAAATTAAAAGAACTTGGAATTAGACTTTTGGCTGAAGATTGTGGACTTAACTATGGTCGTACAGTTGAACTTTATAGTGAAACTGGGGAATATTACATAAAAGCTGTTGGCAAGGAAGTTAAAATTCTTTAAAATGTATTTATATGTAATGCTATGGAGGAGCTGATGAAAATTAATACTAAACCAGTGCCAGTCATAATCACATTAGCTGCAGCATTTATTTCCTGCGTTATATCAATAGTGCAGAAGGTTGATTTTTCCACATTTGTCAGCAGACTTTTAATTGTTGTTGTTATTTTCCTTGTAATGGGAACAATAATAAAAATGATTTTGGATTATGCGTTCAAAACTTTAGAACCAGCAGTATCGATTGATGCTGAGCTTGAAGACACTGCCACAATAGAGGACAGTGACCAAGCAATTGAAGATATTTCTTCAGAAAACTTGCAGGAATCTGAATAGGATGTCAGGTTCTAACTTACTAAAGGGGGCATAAATGAAAGCAGGTGACAAGGAAAAGCTTTGGGATAAATATAAGGTCTCGCCTAATCCAGAGCTTAGGGAGCAATTAATTCTTGAATATGCACCACTTGTTAAGATTGTAGCTGGTCGACTCTGCATGTACCTAGGAAATACGGTGGAGTATGAGGACTTGTGCAGCTATGGTATCTTTGGTCTCATTGATGCGATTGATAAATTTGATTTAGCTAAAGATGTTAAATTTGAAACTTATGCTAGTCTTCGTATCAGAGGTTCTATATTAGATCAAATCCGCAAGATGGATTGGATTCCTAGAACCATTAGACAGCGTCAAAGAATGATAGACGATGCTATCAAAAATATAGAGGCCCGTACAGGTCACAGTGCATCTGATGAGGATATTGCCGCAGAATTAAATATTTCTTCTGACGAGTTCTTGAAATGGCAGTCACAGCTTAACGTTACTAATGTTGTGTCCCTTAATGAATTTGTTGAAGCAGGAAACGAGCCAGTCATGGAGGCAGAGCACAATTCCCACTTCATCCAACCAGAAGACAATATTGCAAAGCAGGAATTGTCCCAAAAGCTTCAAGAGGCTTTGGACAAGCTTACGGAAAAAGAAAAACAAGTTATTCTTTTATATTATTATGAGGATATGACTTTAAAGGAAATTAGTGCAGCTTTAGAGGTTTCGGAGTCTCGTGTATCTCAGCTTCACACAAAGGCTCTTCAAAAGATGCGCAATGTCCTTGGTGATTATATGGGCTTATTAACAAAGTAACTATTGTATAGTGTTTTCCGGGAGGGAATGTTATGTCAATCAGTCCTATTAATTTTAACGGTATGATACAAAATACCAACGAAGTCAGTCATACTCAAGCTCAGGAAGAACAGAAATCCACCTTCCAGCAGGAATTGCTTACTCACGAGGTGGATAGGCAAAAGGAACAAGAGGCCAAGCAGGTTAACGACTTGAACAAGGCCGAGCAGGGTGAGAATAGGTATGACCGCGAGGGCAGTGGCAAGGGCTACGAAGGCAATAAAGGCCAAGCTAAAAAGAATACCAAGCCTGAAAAGAAGGCTGAAAAGTCTGAAGTTGACGGCAAAATTTCGCAAAAGCCGGCCACTAGTTTCGATATGAGAGTATAAGAGGGAGACTATAATGACTATACTTGAAATTGTGCTCCTAATCGCTGGGCTTTGCCTATGCATTGGGAGTTTTTTTGTGTCTGAAAAGCTATCTAGCAAAGATAAGGACAATCTACAAAAGCTCACAAGAGAACAAATTGAGGAAATCATAAAGGACAAGATGTCTGATGCCAAGGTGGAGATGGAAGATAAACTTTCTGCTACTATCGATGAAGCCATGGACGAGTTGGACAGGCGTACAGACAAGGAGACTAATGAAAAGATTCTCCAGATTTCCGAGTATTCTGATACGGTTCTTGAGTCTGTAGACAAGTCCCACAAAGAGGTTACATTTATGTATTCCATGCTTAATGAAAAGCAAAAGGATACAGTTGAGATGACCAAGAAGCTATCTGAACTTGAGGATACTCTTGTGGCTTTGGATTCATCTATTGCTAAAAAGCTTGATTTACTTAGAGATAAGGAGTTAGAGCTTGTAGAGCAGATGAAGGAAATCGAGCAGGAAAAGAGCTTGCTTGAGGCAGAAAAGGAAAAGCCAGAGGCTAAGCAGGTTTCCTTTACAGAGGCTTTGGCAGAAAAGTTTAATGATGAAAATCCATCTGCAAACAGGCAAAACGACAACATGGAAATCCTTACATTGCATGATGAGGGATTATCTGAGGTTGAGATTGCCAAAAAGCTTGGCAGAGGATTAGGGGAAGTTAAGTTTGTTCTTGGATTATATCAGGAGGGCAAATAATGAGATTAAAATATTATTTGCGAGGTTTGGGAATTGGTGTTACCCTAGCAACACTTCTTTTAACTATAAGTTTTTATTTTGGCAAGGATGCTCTTGCAAAACGTGAACTTACTGATGCAGAAATAATAGAGAGAGCAACTGAGCTTGGCATGGTTATGAAAGAAGATGCCAAGGAAAAGGACAAGACAGATAAAAAGTCAGAGGATCCTAAAAAGGATGAATCCAAGGCTGACGATAATATAGAAGAAACAGACAAGGCTGATTCAACAGAAAAGTCAGATGACCCTAATAAGGAAATGACTTTGGAGGAGGCAATCGAGTCTGAGACTAATGCTTCTGATGTAGATAAGAGTGAGGCCTCAGAATCAACCGTTACTTATGTGCCATTTACTATAAAGGCAGGGGCTTCTTCTGAGACTGTTGCTACAGAGCTACACAAGGCTGGCCTTATAGACAGTTCTGCTGGATTTAGTGAATATATGAACAAGCTTGGTGTGGATGACCGCATTCAGGCAGGCACATTTTATGTGAAGCAAGACAGCAGTTATGATGACATAATTGCCTTATTAGTTAATAAAGAGGCTCGTACAACGACTCCTCCTAAGGAGGAATAATAAAATCTATTGCAATTATTCGAAAATTGTGATAAATTTTAAGGGCTGTTGAAAATACACGCATAAGGACTGACATTGGTTCCCAACCTATCGTAGGCCGGGTGGTTGTCAGGAAGAATTATGCGGAAGAAACAAACCAGGAGGTATTAAAATGAGTGTTATTTCAATGAAGCAGTTACTTGAGGCAGGTGTTCACTTTGGACATCAGACACGTAGATGGAACCCTAAGATGGCTCCTTATATCTACACAGAGCGTAACGGTATCCACATTATCGACCTTCAGAAGTCTGTAGGTATGGTAGACGATGCTTACGATGTAATCTTTGACATCGCTCAGCAGGGTGGTACTATTCTTTTCGTTGGTACTAAGAAGCAGGCTCAGGATGCTATCGCATCAGAGGCAGAGCGTTGCGGTATGTTCTATGTAAACGAGAGATGGCTCGGTGGTATGCTTACTAACTTTAAGACAGTTCAGACAAGAATTGCTCGTCTTAAGGAAATCGAGAAGATGGAAGCAGACGGTACATTTGATCTTCTTCCAAAGAAGGAAGTTACTCAGCTCAAGAAGGAGCAGGAGAAGCTTACAAAGGTACTTGGTGGTATCAAGGAAATGAACAGAGTTCCAGATGCTATCTTTATTATTGATCCTAAGAAGGAGCACATCTGTGTTCAGGAAGCACACGCACTTGGTATTCCACTTGTAGGTGTTTGCGATACAAACTGTGATCCAGATGAACTTGATTATGTAATCCCTGGTAACGATGATGCTATCCGTGCAGTTAAGCTTATTGTTGCAAAGATGGCAGATGCTGTTATCGAGGCAAATCAGGGTGAAATGAACGAAGTTGCTGAGGAATCAGCAGCTGCAGAAGCAGAAGAGGAGGCATAAGAATATGGCAGCTATTACAGCAGCAATGGTAAAGGACCTTCGCGAGCAGTCTGGCGCAGGTATGATGGATTGTAAAAAGGCACTCGCTGAGTGCGA
>JAILGH010000096.1 GCA_024697025.1 Pseudobutyrivibrio sp. | reverse complement strand
TTGATTTTGACAAGGTTACACTTGCGAATCTTCAAAGCCAGGTTATTCACAGCTCACGCGATGTGAATCGCCCAAAGGTTGCATCTGCGAGAGACACCATTAGAAATGTGGATCGTGGCATAGAGGTGATAGATGAAAACGAAGAGCTTACAGCAGAAAATGCAGTTGATTTGATAGACGGATTCGATGTGGTTCTTGATTGTACAGACAATTACAAAACCAGATATTTGATAAATGATGCCTGTGTAATTACAGGAATTCCACTTGTATTTGCTTCAATCTATCAGTACGAGGGAATGGTAAGTATATTGGGATATAAGAATGGTCCTTGTTTAAGATGCTTGTTCCCAGAACCACCAGCACCAGGACTTGTGCCAACATGTACTGAGGGCGGCACAATCAGTCCACTTGCAGGAATAATCGGAAGCATTCAGGCTAACGAGGCGCTTAAGCTTATCATCGGTATTGGAGAGCATTTATCAGGGAAGCTACTTACCTTTGATTCCCTTAACCTTAACACCAAGATTTTAAATATTGATAAAGATTTTGATTGTCCAGTATGTGGCAAGAGTCATTTGATTAAGAAGGTTGTTGATTTTGATTACGAAGAATTCTGTGGTCTAAAGGAAGATGATTCAGAGCTTCCGGTTGAAGGCTTTACTGCAGATGAGTTTGCAAAAAGATTAGAAGATGAAGTTCCTATGACGATTATCGATGTTAGAGAGCCACATGAAAGAGCTATCTTACGTTTCCCGGGTGCCATTGTTATTCCAATTGGACAACTGGCAAGACGTCAGAAGGAGCTAGACCCAAATATAGATACCGTATTTATTTGCAAGCAAGGAAAGAGAAGTATTCTTGCTATCAACACTTTACGTGAGTCCGGTTATGAAGGCCCAATGTACAACCTCAAGGATGGAATAGATGGTATGAAGGACATCATATTCTCTCATGAAGCAGGTTTATTGTAATGGACGTAGCTCTATTCAGAGTTTTTATATGTCAAAAAAATTATAAAGGAGATTTAAAATGGCAAAAGAAACACAAACAAAGACAACTGGGATTAATGCACTTAGCCCTAAGGCTGCATATAATCTTGCCAACGTGACAAAGACTAAGCCACAATACGGTGCACTTACACCAAAGTGGCTTACAAAGTTCCTTGAGTTCAAGGGATTAGAGACCGGTATATTCCGTGTGAATAAGGTCGTAGAGGGTGAGACACCTCTTGATGTTCTTTGCAGTCAGACAAAGAAGTCAGATATCATTCCTGACGGATATGTTGAGTACGAGACAGAACCAAGAGAATATCAGTTAAACAACATCTCTACAATCATCAACATCAACACAGCAGTAGAGGATGTTTACAGTGCACCTTACGATCAGGTACAGGAGCAGCTTTCTCTTGCAATTGATTCATTAAGAGAGCGTCAGGAAAGCCAGCTCATCAACAACGATGATTACGGTCTTCTCAAGAACATTGCTGATTCTCAGCGTATTCAGACAAGAAACGGCGCACCAACTCCTGATGATTTGGATGAGCTTATCACAAAGGTATGGAAGGAGCCTTCATTCTTCCTTGCACATCCAAGAGCAATCGCTGCATTTGAAAGAGAGTGCACAAAGCGCGGTGTTCCACCTGTAGTTGCAAACATCGCTGGTGGCACATTCCTTACTTGGAGAGGAATTCCTATCATTCCTACAGACAAGCTTCTTGTTGATGGTCTTAAGAACCCTACTTCTCAGAGCGGTAAGACAAACATTCTTCTCGTTCGTACAGGAGAGGCTAAGCGTGGTGTAATCGGTTTATTCCAGGCTAATCTTAAGAACGAGCACTCAAGAGGACTTTCTGTTCGCTTCAGAGGTATTGACGATAAAGGAGTTGCATCTTATCTACTTTCATTATATTGCTCAGCTGCTATTCTTGCAGATGATGCTATCGCTGTTTTGGAAGATGTAGAGGTAGGTGAGTATTATGACTACGACTAATCCATACGCTGTAACAGAGCAGAGTCTTGGACTTCCTAGTGCGGCAGAGCTTGAGAGCATAGGCAATCAACTCCTTGGCGGAGTAGAGCTAACAGATGCTCAGGTTCCTGAAACAGCTGATGCAACAAGCATTCAAGCAGTTCCTGGGGCAGAGGTGGTATCTGAGCCAGTCATCACAGAGTCGGTAACTGATGTAGAGCCTACACTTTCAGCTGTTCCAGAAGTGAATGCTGCAGAGTTCGACTGGGCGCACCCATTTGATTATGGTGTGGCACAGCTTCAACCTGCACCAAGCTATTCACCACAGGTACAGTCAAAGGAGCAGGCTGCGGAAAGTGATAGAAGAATCGATGTATCAACATCTTTAAGGGATGCAGATACTGTCAGCACTTCCTCATCAGGGGAAACAGGTTCTTCAAGAAATGATAGCATCCGTATTGGCAGCAAAACTCTTGCTCAGATACGTGCAGATTTCCCTATCCTTTCTGAGCGAATTAATGGAAATCCACTAGTTTGGCTCGACAACGGAGCTACAACTCAAAGACCTCAGGCTGTTATAGACAGACTTTCATATTATTACGAGCATGAGAACTCAAATGTGCATAGAGCGGCGCATTCTCTTGCTGCACGCTCAACAGATGCTTATGAAGGTGCAAGAGAAACTGTAAGAGATTTTATAGGTGCAGGAAGCACAGATGAAATCATCTTTGTTCGTGGTACAACAGAGGCTATTAACCTTGTTGCTAATGCCTATGTTAAACCAACCCTTCAGCCAGGTGACGAGATTATCGTTTCCATCTTGGAGCATCATGCAAACATTGTTCCATGGCAGCTTATCGCTCAAAAAACTGGAGCAGTAATCAAGGTTATTCCTTGTGATGAGACGGGGCAGCTTATTCTTTCTGAATATGAAAAGTTATTTACAAAGAATACTAAGTTTGTTTCTGTTACCCATGTTTCAAATGTACTTGGAACAGTTACTCCAGTGGAAGATCTTATCGCTATCGCTCACAGACACGGTGTAAGAGTCCTTGTTGACGGCGCGCAGTCTGTAGCACATATTCCTGTAAATGTGCAGGCTCTTGATGCAGATTTCTTTGTATTCTCTGGTCACAAGATTTTTGCGCCTACAGGAATTGGTGTTGTCTATGGTAAGCGCGAGCTTTTACAAGCTGCAGAGCCATATCACGGCGGCGGAAATATGATTGCAGATGTTACATTTGAACGTACAATTTATAACGATGTACCAAACAAATTCGAGGCTGGTACAGGCAGCATTGCTGATGCAGTTGGCTTAGGTGCTGCATTAGATTATCTCTCTGAGATAGGAATGCCTTGCATCTATAAATGGGAGCATGAGCTTTTACAGTATGCTACAAAGGAAATGAAACAGATTCCTGGACTTACCCTTATTGGTAACGCGCTAAACAAAGCGTCAGTTTTATCCTTCAAGTTAGATGGATATTCTGATGAAGAAGTTGGAAAACGTCTTGATAGCTACGGCATAGCCGTTAGAACAGGACACCATTGCGCACAGCCAGTGCTTAGACATTTTGGTTATGAAGGTTCTGTTAGACCTACACTTGCACTCTACAATTCACCAGATGATATAGATGCACTTGTAAAGGTACTTAGAACTTTTGCTTAAATCACATTCTCTGCTGTAGGCTTCGCTTGCGGCAGAGATTAATTGAGGACGAATATAATGGATGAATTCATAAGAGAAGAGGAAATAGAGGGGCTAGTTCACAAGGTTCTTGAAGATTTTGAGGGAGGCAAAAATATTGATGTGCTCGATATTTTTAGCAAGCCTGACAAGGATGAAGTAAGAAATCTTGTAAGCAATCTATTCAAAATAGTATTTCCAGGATATTTTAGACATCGTACTTTTAAGATTTATAATCCAAAGAATAGTTTTGCTGTTACAATTGAGGATATTTTTTATCATCTGAATAAACAAATCATCTTAGCATTGGATTACTGTAACCTTAGAGGGACGATGACAGAAGAAGAAAGAAGGGTGGAAAGTTATCGTATATGCGTAGCATTTTTCGAGAAGATTCCACTTATACGAGAATATATAGAATCCGATCTTTTGGCGGCATATGATGGTGACCCAGCTGCTGGATGCCTAGAGGAAATTATCTTGGCATACCCAGGTCTTATGGCCACCACAGTGTATCGCTTGGCTCATGAATTATATATTTTAAATGTGCCTGTAATACCTCGTCTAATGACTGAATTGGCTCATTCAGAGACAGGTATTGATATACATCCAGGTGCTACTATAGATAAATTTTTCTTTATTGATCATGGTACAGGTATCGTTATCGGAGAGACTGCGGTGATTGGAAAGAGCGTTAAGATTTACCAAGGAGTAACTATTGGCGCACTGTCCACTAGAGGCGGACAAAAGCTATCTGGCAAGAAACGACACCCAACTATCGGGGACAACGTCACAATCTACGCAGGAGCATCTATACTTGGCGGCGACACCATAATAGGAGAAAACTCCGTAATCGGAGGCAATACATTTATTACATCGTCCGTCCCAGCGGACACACGTGTTAGCATGAAGAACCCCGAGATGGAATACCGCACCACAGACAACAAACGCGTCCGTGAAGAAGTTCCCCAAAGCGATGAGTGGTTCTAT
>JAILGH010000051.1 GCA_024697025.1 Pseudobutyrivibrio sp. | reverse complement strand
CTCTGTTGATTTTATAACCTGATGAAAGCTTCTCTGTAGACTTTGACTGAGAGTCTGTTGTAATGTTCAAAGTTCTTGAAGCATTAGCTGCCTGCATGTTGTGTTGTACTACCATAATAAAATTCCTCCATGAGATTCTGCTAAATCCTTTTAGCATTTAAATCCGTTTTTGTGATAGCCCAACATCCGTGTCTGGCCTTGGTTATTAAATTTAAATTAAGATTCGAATTCGATTTTGTAAGGTGATTATTCCTTACACCTTATTTATCGTGTCTACCTGTGAAAACTTTACCCTTTCTTGAAAATTTTTTTTATTTTTTTCAATTTTCTCATTTTGAGGTCAATTCAAAAAAATCCCGCAAGCCTTGATTTTCCTGAGCTTACGGGATTCGTAAATACGTTAAAAAATGTTATAAAAAATCACTTATTTTTTCATTAAAATAGATGAAAATGCATATAAATTCTTATTTTTTCTTGTCCAAAAAGGCTGGATCATCAGCCTTGTTGTGGGCCATCATGTTCTTATAATATGAGGAAACCACCTCATTAGACCGCTTTATTTCACGGACGTCCTTCTTGATGTTGGCAAATCTGGTCTTGGCGTATTCCTTATTTTTGTATTCACTGGCCTCCACGTCTGCAGTAAGAGCCGTTACCTGCTTGATAAGATCCTGCATTAGGCGGATTTCATCAGCGTAAGTCTCTCTATCTGAATCAATTATCGCCTTAACTCTATTGAAAAGCTGCTCAAAGCCCTCATCAAGCATGATGATTCGCTCGATAAGCTCAGACTTCATATCCATGTTTTTCTCCAAGTCTTCTGGAGATGTATTAGGATCCTGCAGAATTGCAGCTTGCTCCTTGTTTCTAATCTGAAGAACTCTTAAGATATCTGCCTTTTTCTCTAGGGATTCCCTGAGCATTACTACATAATCCATATTGTCCATGTGATTGCCTCCCAAATTTTTCTATTTTTATATTATCATATGAAGCCTAAAAAAGACTACCTCATATTGAGGTAGCCTTTGTGATTATTGATTAAATTAACCTGCTATATCTGCCTGCCCATCAAGCTTTTTGCCGTTTGCTGTAAGCCTCATGACATCCTTCCAGGTGTCGCGCATTGTGCGCAAGTGCTTGAGCACTTCCTGTAAGGTCTCTGGATTCTTATCTATCATAGCGTGTCTTAAGCAACTTCTAAGATAAGAATATACAGCGTGGAAATCCTTAGCAACAGGATATTTCTCATCAAGTGTAATTTCGAACTCTTCTATAATACGGTCCGTTTTACGAATGTTAATATGAGCCTTTTCGATATCATGATTCTCGCAAGCAACAATCGCGATATTGCAAAACTTTATTGCACCTTCATATAACATAAGTGTCAGCTCTGCTGGAGAAGCTGTAAGTATTCTGTTCTTTGCATATGCATCGTACCCGTTCATTGGTGTCATATAAACCGCCTCCTACTATATATATCGTCGCAAATACTTACTTTCTTCATCCTCCCAACATTTGAGTTATTGAAGATGAATTACTTTGTAATTTTGCAAGGGCTGCTTCCATCTGAGAGAACTTCTTATAATAAGAATCTTCCATCTCAGTAACTCTATCCTGCCAAGTCTTGATTAACTTGCTGTAATCTGAGTACTCTGAAGCCATTTCCTTATCATTGTAAACAGTGTAAACAGATTTAACTGATGTAGATTTCATCTTCTCATCTAAATCTTTGTAAAGACCTGTTGTAACCTGCTTTAAGAAATCAATGACAGCATCTGGATCTTCTGCTAAAGCTACTCTAAGCTTGTCCTTTTCGCCAGAAGTCTTGCTATCCTCTGAATCACCATTAATATGATAAGCATATCCTTCATTCTTTTCAGAATTGAGGGTTCCAAGTGTATGAATTCCATATGTAGACCATGAAACCTTCTTGCCGTTAACCTCGTAGGTCTTCATCATAGCCATTGTCATTGTTGATATAATGCTACTCAAACTACTATCTCGACGAAGAAGTGAGTCCTTAATCTTCTGCTCCCACTTTTCAATCTGGTCTTCATTCATCTCTGCCTTTTCATCGTCAGTAAGTGGCTCATAGTCCTTTGCAGAGTCTGCATTATATAGCTTTTGCATTTCGTTCATCAAGTTGTTATAACTTGTGAGGAAGTCTTTAATCTTGTCGTAAATGCCATCAATATCGTTGGAAACAGTAATGCTAATAGGTGCACCTTCTGCTGTTTCTGATAATGCCTCTATAGTCAAGCCGTTAACTGTGATAGAGTTAGAATCTGAGGTGAACTCTACACCATTAAGCTTGATAACAGCATCCTGACCGTTAATCTTGGTTGCAGTAGAAGATGCTTTTATTTCTTCCTGCCCAAGTGCAACCTTCGATGACAAATCTACCCTATAAAATACACTCTCTGAAAGCTCCAAGTTATCACTCTGAATCCAGAAATTGTCATAACCATCATCTGTCTCGGAGTTATGAGCACCAAATGTATCCTGAATGTAGTCTGCCCATTTCTTATTTACTCTATCAGAAAGAGTTGCGTCTAATTCACTTTGCGCCTGTGCTATTGCAGCTTCTTTTTCAGCATCAGTATCATACTTCTCAGCCTTAACCTTAGCAAGGTTCATGTACTTATCTCTGATCGCATTGATAGCTGAGGTTACTTCTTTGCGAGTTGCATCCTGAGCTTCCTCTGTATACTCCGCATCTGTGTACATCTGCTTTGCAAATTCCTTAAGCTGATCTTCACTGATGTTTTCCCAGTCAATAGAGTAAGTAGTAACGGCCTCGTCACCTTCTCCTGTTGTTGTAGCTACGCCAAAAGTCTTAGCATATTTGCTCTCAAGAGCATCAGCAAATCTAACCCAGTCATCCTGCTCTAATGTAGCAGTTCCAGCTTCCTTCGCTGCTCTTGCCTCTGCAATGTTCGTCTTGATATCCTCAAGAGTTTTTAGCATTCCGGCTTCATCAGCAATCAAAACTGCGTTGTTAGCAGTAAACGATAACTGCTTCTTAACCATATCACTGGTCTTAAATCCTGATGCATTGCTCTCATCGGTATTTACAGTTGATTGTATATCTGCAAGCTCTGAATCTGTCAACAGACCAAGCTTCATCAAGCTTGTCAAACCAAGTGAGTTATTGGCTGAGATAGAAAAATCTCCCGCGAGACCTGACTGTGATGAGCTAATAAAGAATCTGTGATTCTTCTCATCAAAGTTTGCCTGCACGCCAGCCTCATTGAGCTTACTAACAAACTGCCTGATATTCATAGTAGAATCAATTTCAATTGTCTTAGATGAAGTACCTGTTCTAACCTGAATCTTAGCATTGCCTGTAGCAGAACCTGTACTAATACCAAGCTCTGAAAGTGAAGATTCACTTGTGATATTATCAGCCAGTTTACCGCCTGTTATATATGCAGTCTTAGCAAGTTGCTTAATCTCTAAACTCTGGGTGCCGTTTATAGCCGTACCACTAGCAGTAGCCTTTGCTTTTGTGTTGTCGCTAACAGAGGTCTTCTTGTAGGTATAACTTGAAGAATAACGCATGTTACCTACTTCTGTATAAAGGCTATAAACCTTGCTATTGAGCTCTTTCCACGCATCCTGCTTCCAGGAAAGCTTGGTCTGAGCTTTTACGTATTTATCTTTTTTATAACTGTAGGATGATACTAAAGCTCCTACAATCGCCTCGGTATCTAAGCCCGAAGCTAAACCTGAAAGTCTAATAGGCATAAAGACTCCTCCTATTGGGTTCTATCTCTTCTCATCAACCATGATTCCTGCAAGTTCCCATGCCTTTGCAAGTAAATCAAGAGTTTCCTCTGCTGGGAACTCTTTGATGACTTTTCTCGTCTCTTTATCCACCATCTTGATGATTACACGGTTTGTTCCCTCGTGGATACCAAATACTGCTTCAGCATTACCTTGTGCCTTATTAATCTTTTCAATAGCTTCCTTCAAAGAATTAGAAGCTTGAGCAGCTGAGTTTTCTTCAGATTCAGCCTGCTCAAAATTAGGGTTTTTATATTCAGCCTCTGTGGCACGAATTTCTTTTGCTGCTGTAGTAAAATCTACTGGTCTGCCTTCTGTTGTTGCCTGTACTGGCGCCGTCTTTGCTGAACTTCCCTGTCCCTGGTAGCTGCTTGCTGCGCTACTTACTTCGCCTATTTTCATCATTTTTCCTCCTTCGCCACTTGGATTAAAGTCCCATTCTCCAATCCTTATGGACTATATACATCCTTGTAATATGGGAAATTTAAAACATCTATTTTCTGCTTCTTCCTTCATAAAAACAGAAATCTATAGTTTTCTAAAATCTTTATCGACTGACAATGGTCGAAAGTTTATAGTAATTATAAAAAAAATTTGTGATAATTCAGAGTCAAGTGTCGACGAGACACATCTTTCACACAAAGTGTGTTTTTTACTTTATAGGAGATTGCAAAGCAATTTCCTATAAAGTAAAAAAATCCACCCCTCTACCGGAGTGGATTTTAGCTTGAGAGCGTAACAAACGTATTATATTACAAAAGATTTTTAAGAGCTTCAACGTCATCCATACTGATGCCTTGAGCCTCTTCGTTTTCTTTCTGAATCTCTAAGTATACCTCTTTACGATAGATTGAAACTTCTTTTGGAGCAGAAATTCCAATTTTGACCTGATCACCGCGAACCTCAAGGACTGTAATCTCGATGTTGTTGTTGATCATAATTGCGTCGCCTGTTTTTCGTGTTAATGCCAACATCGCTACTCACCATCCTTTCCATGTATTGCATCATGAATCAGATAACGAACTGGCTCTGAGCCCTCGATAATTATCTGGTCGCCAACATTAGTATCAGAGTTGATAACAATAGGTGCCTTTAAATTGACAGATGCTTCTTTAGGGTTCTTTGGTACCCTAACTGTAACCAGTACATAAGTGTTTTCTGCTGTTAACTCCCCTAACTGCTCGAGAGAATCCACGTTAAAAGCTGGTGAATAATCCGGCTTTACAATATGAGGAAGCATAACTGGCATTGCAAAATCTGTCTCATCGAGAGACTGTAACCACATGATATTTCCTTTGTCTTTCTTTTCTTCGTCGAAAATGAGTGTATAGCGCTTCATGTCTGGAAAACCAATCAATCCATGCACGAGGCTGATGACTTTTTCATCGGAAATCTCTATTTCGCCGAATAGTCTAGTTTTTACGCGCATTATCCCTTCTCCTCCTGAGTTAAATATAATTTAGTAATGTTGATTCGCTAAGCTTTCCTGCAGCTGTAAGCGAAGCCTGATATGCGGTGTAAGCAGCTGTGTAATCAATGATAATCTGGGATAATTCTATATCATCATTTTTAGACTGGAGACTCTGAACTGTCTGTCTCTGGTCGCCAACTCGATTCTCTGTAAGATCAAGAGAATCCTTCTTACAACCCAAATCAGTGATTCCTAGATTTATTTTAGCATAATATGAATCAATTTTGCCTAATTCTCTTTCAAAAAGTTTTTGCATATTATCTTCAAAGAAATCTTTTTCCTTTGTTGCGGCATCTAACCACTTATTAAGGAACTCCTGATTTTCGTCAGACTGGTACTGAGACTCGCGCATCATACTCTTAATTGTATCTATCTTGTTGTGAGCGTAAATTGTGTTTTGAACTGCGTCAATCATCTCTGTAATATCTCTTTGAATTGAGCTATCAAATACCTGCGATGCCTCTGTATTAATTGATATTGTCTGATTCGCTGCTACTGTGTATTGGATATCAAAGTATATTGGTTCCCCTGCATCATCAAACTTTGTATATGTAATAGGATTGGCGTCGTTAACACCTACCATATTTGGGTCACGCATCTTTTTGCAGTTGTAGTAATACTCTGGACGAAGCTCACCCTTATCAAAGCCAATCTTGTCGTACTGAACATTGATTGTAGCCTTTTCCTCCTTGAGCTTTGCGGCCACATTCTCACCAAAGATAATGTCGCCAGTCTCGCGGATAACGATAATCTGGTCAGCACCAACAAGCTTATCTCCACCTATAATTGGGTTATCAACTGTTGTGTCGGCAGCTGCCCATTCCTTTTCATTCTCATAGACTGTAACTGAATATGCCGCAACATTGACATTTCCAGTTGAGTCCGTAATTGGAGTTGTATTATTAGTAATAACGCCCTGAGTCTCGTCAGCTGGATCTGCATACATTGTAAATAATGAATCGATGTTACCTGAAGCAGACTTAATCTCAAGCTTATTAAATGACTCTAACTGGTCATAATTTATTCTGATGCGATAATAGCTGTGAAGTGAAATATCTGAGATTGCATTTCCACCAACCTCAGCCTCTGTTGTTGGAACAGTTACTGAGCCAGCATAATATCTCTTTTCCTCTAAATAATCTTCTACTTTAAAGCTCTGGTCTACACGATACTTTGTATCGTCCTCATTTTCAGTAAAAGTAAGGTTGCAGTTAGTTCTGTAACCTGTAAATACTGTTCTGTTGGCATAGTCAGCATTTCCCTCAGCAAACATCTGCTTTTGAAGAGACTCAAACTGAGTAATCATAGTCTTTCTATCCTGCTCGTTGTATGTATCGTTAGGACTCATTACTGAAAGTTCACGGCAGTCTTTCATAATATCTCTGATGTTGATAAGTGATGTCTCTGTAACATCAAGCCAGCTTGCTGCATCAGGAATATTCTTAGTATGATACTGAGTTACCTGAGATAATGTTGTAGCAAGTCTAAGAGAACGAACTGCAATTACAGGGTCGTCAGATGGGCGATCAATCTGCTTTTGGCTAGTCATCTGCTTGTTTCTCTTATCAACAAATTCCTTTGTTGTATTGATGTTTGAAGCTGCGTTTTTCATTATCATTTTGTTTGTAACTCTCATAATTTCACCTCTTAAAAAGCCATGCGGGAAGACACATCCATCCAGAATCACCTTCGGTGATAAGGATGTGTCGTGGGAAACACTTTTCAGATATTCATCTGAAAATTATTTCCTCTTTATACACCCGTCTGTAAAATCAATCTATCATATATTTCGGAGAAAACTGAAATACATTTAGATGCAAGGTTGTATGCATTCTGGAATTTTACTAAATCCAGTGCTTCTTCATCTTCATCGACACCGGCGATGGACATTCTCTGCTGAGAAATAACCTGCTGAATGTTGGTGAAGTTCTTGGTGAAGATTTTACATTCCTGGGTATCTACAGTAACATCTGCGTAGATACACTGGAGGAATGCGTTACCTCCGCCACCTCTAAACAACTTAACCTTGCTCTGCAAATCCTGAAGCTGTGTAACTATATCAGCTGCATCCACACCTGAATAATAATTTTCAGCTGTAGTTGTAGCAAAAACTCTTGAATCCTTATCAGACTTTCTGGCTATTGTAATATTGCCAGCTGTAAGCTGATAGTATGTCTCGTATTTTTTAGTATCGTCATTTGCGTCCTTAGTGCTATATAATGTGACGCCTTCTTTTTGAATATTGCCACCACCAAGGTCTGTCTCTGTAAATAAAGCGTCATTCATCTGATGCTCTACAAGGGAATCTATTGTATCCCTAGCAACAAAGAATGCCCCCATTGGATTGTTATCCAAATCCACACCGCTTTGCTCAATCTGGTTGAACTTTTCGCAGAAGCTTCTAAGGAAAAGATTCATCTGGTTCTGATAGTATGGGATTCCCATGTAATCCACATCGTCTCCAACCTGAAGTTCCTGAGAAGCAAGATTATCTGCCTCAGTACCACTCAAATTCTGGTCCAAATTAAATGTGATTGAGACAACCTTTCCATTCTCATCTGTATTAAATGAAAAGCTGTTGTAGGTGTAGTCTCTAGCATTTGTATTAATCAAGCCCTTTTGAGGCATGTTAAACTCGTTGATATCTGTAATGCTTAGGTTTGTTACTGTGATTGTATTTCTTGTTGCTGACTTTACCTTAGCATGGAGATTTTCGTTGTTGTTACCATCTCTAACTTCAAACATAGCCTTTAAAGAACCACCGCTTGAAGAAGGTGTAGCATTAAACTTGTCTCCATCTCTTGTCCAGACAATGCTGTACAAACCGTCAACATCTGACTGGTTGTACATTTCCTCAGTCTTTCTTGAAACAACAGAAAGGGTGTTGTACTCATATGTATCAACAAGATTCTGCCCATTGATATTTACTCTGTAGTAGGTTGCACCAGTATATCGCTCAGGGTCATTTGAGTTGATAACCTGCTCTTCTGTAACCTTTACGTCAACCATCTGAGAAAGCTCGTCTACAAGAACAGCTCTTTGGTCTCTAAGCTCGTTTGCTCGTCCACCGCCCTGCTCGATTACGTTAATCTGCTTATTCAAAATGGCGATTTTCTCGGCAATAGAGTTGATAGAATCAATAGCAGTCTTAATCTCATCGTTAATAGAGTTCTGCAAGTCCTGAAGCTGAGTAGACATCTGGTTGAAGTACTCAGTAAGCTGCTTTGCATTAGATATAAACTGCTTTCTAACTGTTTCATCACCAGGGCTTCCCTGCAATGTGCTCATAGCATTGAACATCTTTGCATAAATTGTGGCAAAGCCTGTGTTGTTATTGGTCTCTGAGAAATAGTCCTCAATCTGATCCATGTAATACTGCTTTTTCTTGTAGAATCCAAGTGCAGATTCGTTATTCCAATATTTCTCGTCATAATACAAATCTCTGCACTGAGTAACAGATGTGGCCTCTACACCAGTACCTGTTGTTCCCCAGCTCTGGTAGCATCTAAGTGCTGATGCTGCAACAGTATTTACAACCTGCTTGCTATATCCATCTGTATTTACATTGGAAATATTGTTGGCAGTTGTATTAATCTGTGCCTGTGCTGTATTAAGACCAGAATATGCGATTGTTAATCCAAAAAATGTTGATGACATAAGTTAGCCCTCTTTCAAGCTTCTAGAACAAGCTTGTTATCAAATGCTCAATCATTTCATTTACTACATTTATATATCGGCTAGCTGCGTTATAAGCTGACTGATATTTAATCATTATTGTAAGTTCTTCGTCAGAAGCTACACCGATAACGCCCTGTCGGCTAAATTCTATCTGCTCTTTGGTTCCTTCCAAAGAAGCAGCTGTGGACTGGTAAACTGTTCCAATATTTCCGATTTCACCTATCCACTTTACATAAAATCCCTTGTATCCGCATGGTGTTGTATCACTTGGATTAAGGTTAAATTCCTGGGCATCCCAGATTTCACTTAAAGCTGCTCCGATATCGTAGTCTACTGCAAGCTTGTTGTCGTGCATCTTTAAATGAGGAATGTAAGATTCCTGCTTAACCAAATCTTCGTTTATATATAAACCTTTTAATGTATAGCACTTTGAAGAATCAGTTGTATCTTCCTCGTTGTATAAATAAATTGTCTTCTGGGTTGTCTGTCCGTTTTCTGTAATAGTTGCATTAACTGCTGTATATCTATCACAACCAATTCGTACAAACAATTCTCTTGGTGGAAGCTCTCCGTCGCTACCAACCGATACGTTTCGCTCATCCAAAATTCTGATTTTCTTTTGGTCTGCGTCAGCTGTGTTGATTGTGACAGTATTGCCATTTGCATCTACATAGCTGATTGTCTGATTGTTTGTATAAATCTCCCCAACCTCTGCTATTGGGCTTAGGATGTTATTAACATTAACAGCTAGATGATGAATCAAAGTATCTAACTCCGCCTCTGAATTCATCATTGTTGAGTTTGCAATACCCTTCTCATAGTTATCTGAAGAAAGGTACTTGCCTGTTACATCGTCATAGAAGTCACGATAGTCGCACCAGTCATCGCCTCTTGCAAGGAGAAGTGCTTTAATCTCTCCAATATCAGAACCTGTTGTAGCACTGATTGCTTCCAAATCAAATACTGGATAGTAGTAATCCTTCTTTGGCTCTGAAAGATGAGTCCAATATGGTGTAACAAACTCGTTCTTTTTATCAACTAATGCACCTATCTCGTGGAAGGTAACCTCATCCAAAAACTCGGCACCCTCTATATCAATATGAAGAACTCCATTAACGTCCTCCTCGTAGTTGGTAACTCTCACAAGACCTGAAAGCTCGTCTAACAATAAATCTCTCTGGTCTCTTAAATTCATGGCCTTCTCCACATGTGCTGCTTCGATTGCCTGAATACGTTTATTTAAATCAACCATTTCCTTTCCAATAGCATTGACTCTGTCTATATCCTCAATGATTTTGGAATTGATAATACGCTGATAATCTTCAAATCCAGTTTGAACAGCCTTTGCACGGCTCAAAAAAAGACTAGCCTTCTGCAATACCAGGTTTTGATTTACTGTATCTGAAGGATCCTTTGCAAACTCCTCAAATGCCTTGTACAAATCGTCAATGGCATCCTTGAAAGCCTGCCCATCAGTCTCCTGCAGATGAGTAATAACCTCCTGAACTGCTTCTGAGCTAGCGTCATAAAAAGAATGTCGCCCACTCTCTGAACGATAAGCTTTGTCTAAAAAGATATCGCGAGCATGGACGATAGTTCCAACTTGCACACCTAGACCAGCATATTGTGTGCTGATCGATGCGTTTCCTATTTTTCTATAATCTCTATCTTCGTAAACAACCTGCTCACGCACGTACCCCTCGGTATTTACGTTAGAAAGGTTGTTTGCTGTTGTATTTAAACCATGTGATGCTGACTGAAGGCCAGATGCCCCAACATATAAGCTTCCAAAGCTATTAGCCATAGTCGTGTCCCTCCAAAAGTAAACTGATACTTCTTTAAGGACATCCGTTTCCTATTGCTTAGCATCAAATCCTGATTTACCTAAAAGATTCCCTGTAGTCTCTGCATCTCTGCCATAGTTAGATGTCTGTGGCGCCTGCTTTGCACTCTTTAAAAGAGTAATATCAAACTCCACCATCTCTATTGCCTGACGCAACAAATTCTGTGTCTGAAAATTCAACACTTGCACATTTGCCGCAGCTTCCTTGAGCTTATCCTTTGCTGCAATAAGCTGCTGTCTTTCTACAGGCTGGCCTGCCATATTATCGATCATCCATGATACGGTAATAGGCTCACCCTCGTGCCCCATTACTGCTGCAATACTGCACAGTAAATCTTGGCGCTTTTTTTCAAGCTCCAATAAGGCGTCTGCGATGGCTTGCTCCTGAACGGTAATAGCCTCGAGTACGTCAAGTTTCTTATGGATAATAGAATCCTTCTTTTCTCCATTAAGATTAATTAACTTTTCATACTGCTCCGTTTCACCATCCATAGTTAAGAGCAATTCTTCCATTAAACTAGCCACGCAATAACCTCACAAAAACTAAAAGATTGATCCAACTTCAGATAACAATTTCTCTGCGAAATCATCAGTGCTGACTTCATATGTTCCGTCTTTAATTCTTGCCTTAATGTCTGCTACTAAGTCTTCCCTGATGTCGGCTGCCTCAGAAACTGCTGCTTTTGCTACTTGGTAATCCTTGCCAGTTGAAGAGATTTGAACTTCATCACGGCCCATACCATTTGCTTTTGCAGTCTGTGATGCGCTTTTAGTGTTTGATGATTGATATAGTTGTGCTACCTGATTATAAGCCTCTATACGCATATCGACACACTCCTTTCCTCCCTTGAATTCTGCGGATTTTGTTCCAACATCTCAAAGTAATCTTTTCTTTACAATACTGTTATCGGTACCTCTTTAATAAAACTTTATACCTTTTTTCAAAAAATTTAACAAAAATTTCAAAAAACTTTACCCCAGGGCTGAGAGGACCCCGGGGTGGTTAGAGAGATTTGTAACTACAAGTAGTTACTATCGGATAGAGAATTAAGATGTAAACAATTTCAAGATTACTACCTAAATTATTTTATTGGTAGTAATAGGCCCTAGTAACTATTTCTGATACATCATCTAAATAGCCTTCATCCGTAAGAGCCTTTATAGTGTTTTCACACTTTGGATTTAGCGATATAGTAATGGTCCGATTGTACAGTGGTACATAGTACTCCCACTCATCGAATGTCTGCTCATCAGAGAAGTATTCAACATTTTTATTTTCTAATGTGACTTCAAACTGATTTGCAAGAGCACTACTATCGTCCCATGCAACTTGTCCAAATTCTGTGTTCAAAACTCTTCCATTGTCTATATCTTTAAGCAGTGCTTTATAAACACGCTTATTTTTTGCTAAACGTTCCGACTCTGTGACATCAAGTTCAGCAGGGTAGGTAACGTAGTTGCCGTTTTCTGTTTGTATTATCTTTTCAAAATATACATTTGTAACATCACAATCGTTCCAAATGTTTCCTAATATATGCTCCTTGATTATCTCTGGACTATTTAAGTAATCCAAGAATGGCTGAGCTGCAGCCGTGTAATCAGCAGTTGAAAATGGTGATTCTATATCCATCATGTTGTAATATCTAGATACAGTCTTACCATTTTTAAGCTTATACTTGATAGTAAGTAAAGTGGCCTGCTCATTCTGACGGAAATACTCGAGATTACGGATTTCCTTCTTGTCATCAATGAGAATCTTATGCAATTCTGCTATCTTTGCTATTTCTTTTGGGTCAGTAAATGTCATGGTGTACTCAGACTGAACGCCGACCCACTCAATGTCCTTTACATCTGGCACTTTACTCTCAACACCAAAAGCATCAAATCTTAAGCAAAGGAAAATCACCAAAGCTGCAATTGAATAATATGCACAGTGAAATCCTCTCTTCATATCAAAAACTCTAAGAGTCTTTTCAATCATCATATTGGTTGCATAGAAGAGTATCACTCCAATAACTAGTGCAAACAATATAGCCATTATGTACTTGGTATCATATGAGTACTTGCCAAAGGACGCTATCGTAGAGCTTGCCATAGTGCCAAGTACCATTGATACAAAAAATGACACGCCCACACAAAATACCGGCTTAAAAATTGATACCGTTATAAAATCATGAACTCTCTCGTTCTTTTTGGTCTTGTAAAGTAAAAAGGCCAAAATAGCAATAACTGCCGCAACAATCAAATATATAACTAGGTACTTTACGCCTGTATAACTAGTAGTAAACTTGGAAATATTTCCATAGTTGTCATACTCTATACTTGTATCAACACCACATTTCTCTCTCAAATAAAGAGCTGGAGAAAGAGGGCTACACTCAAATAGAGATATGTAAGCCATACCAAACATAAGTCTCGATGCTACTAGCCTAAATGATGTTTCCATCATCGAATACAAGAAATTGAAGATGGCATAAAAGCAAATAGCTGTGATTAACTGACCAGAGCACATCACTGCAAACAATGCGATTGATGTGCATATAAGGGTAGATACTACAGTATGAAAGACCCAGTACCATATTGCCGCAAAGGTATAAATACCTGAAGATGCAGCAAGTAAAGTCATAATAATAGCTGTAAGTACAACTGGTGTAATACTAATAATTAACGATGACAGCAAGCCTGTGCAAAACAGAGTCTTACGACTAACAGGGAATGAATGAATCATGTAACTGTCTCGCCTATTAAATAGATACCAAAAGGTGATAACTATAACTACAATCGAAACTGCAAACCCAAACTCTGCTGCTGGAAGGGCATCCATCTGAGATAGAAAAGCCATCTCCTTATTGTAACCGTACTGCACTATGTAGTTATCCGCGTTACCTGTATTAAGTACATAGTAAATAGGTAATATAATCAGTAGGATGATGAAATATACTACGCCAACAATCCATGTTCGACTAAGATTTTTTTTAAATAAAGCCTTATTAAAAAATGAAGTCTTTGACTGCATAGTTCTCACCTCCTAACTCATAAATAAATATTTCTTCAAGTGTAAGAGGAAGCACATCCATAAGCAGTGGATTGAGTTGGGAAATAGCTGTTTCCGCAGCATGTGGTTCTCCCTTTACAATAAGTGTATGAACACGTCCATTTGTAATTTGTTTAAGCACCTCGATATTATCAGGGAACTTTGGAATCTCATTCTCAAAGGCAACCTGAATCTTGGTGATGGACGTCTGTAAATCATCAAGTGATCTTTCAATAAGAATCTTACCGTTGTTCATGATACCTACGTGGTCGCAGACATCCTCAAGTTCTCGAAGGTTGTGAGAACTGATAAGAACTGTAAGACCATGCTCTGCTACGTCTGCCATAATAAGGCTCCAAATCTGACGTCGCATAACTGGGTCTAAGCCATCAACTGGCTCGTCTAAAACCATAAGCTCTGGCTTAGAGGCAACAGCAAGCATGAATGCAACCTGCTTTTGCATACCCTTTGAAAGAGTACGTATCATCTTTTTCATATTGATTGCTGGAAAACAAGCAGCTATCTTGTGAAAAAGCTGTTCATCAAAATTTGGATACATGTTCTTATAGAACTTCATCATATCCAAAGTATTTGCCTGAGTGAAAAAGAAAATGTCATCAGGAATGACTGCCATCTTTCCTTTGAGGCTCTCATTCTCAAAAACCTTTTCACCATCTATTGTGATTTCTCCCGAATCCTGTTTATAAACACCGCAGATATGTCTAATGATAGTGGATTTACCAGCACCATTTGGACCAACAAGACCATAAATAGCGCCACGCTCTACATGCATATTTAAATCGTCAAGAGCAATAAAATCGCCAAAGCGCTTTGTAACGTTCTTAACTTCTATCATGATTAGGACCTCCCTTCGCCAGTTCTTCTATTCGCTGAATAAGGATTTCCTTATCATCACAGAGATACAAAAGTTCTTTAACTATTTCATCAAATTCTTTCATTAGTTCCATATTCCTCCCTGATACAACATCCGCTCGTTCAGCAGCATAACTACCTTTACCCGCAATTGTATAAATATACCCTTCTTGCTCTAACTCACGATAAGCCTTCTGAATTGTGTTGGGGTTTATCGAGAGACTAGTGGCAAGCTCACGTACACTAGGAAGTTTCTCATCTTTTTTAACGGCTCCGGAAACAACAAGACGCCTTAAACCATCTTTAATTTGCTCATATATCGGTTTGGCATCCCTGTAATTAAGTTGGATCATTTATTTCCTCCCCGTGGGCTGTATTATCTGTTCTAGTACAGTTGTATCACACATGTAATATTTTGTCAATAGCCAGTTTTTCCCACGTTTTCAATATATTTTCACCCTATAGGTACTCCTATATAGCAAAACAACTCCAGGTTTATTCCTGGAGTGTATTACATTATTGTTCGTCTTCCTTAGCTAGGTCCTCCGGAGACATATACTTGCGGAATACTTTCTCCAAAATTGGATGTAGCACCCCTGGCAAGATAACCGGAAGGAAGATTACTAAAAATACAAATCTGTATGTTAAGTACAGAACTATTCCAATTATCACAGCTATAAGTAGCGACCAGCCAATGTTTGCTACTAAAAATATAGCTGATATCTTAAAGGACGCTTTGATGCCATTTTCAAAGCGCGCAATATAAGCAAAATGATAGGTCATCCAAACTATTGTAAACACCAGTAATACTGTAAAAAATATGCTTGCTGCCGCAAATGGACTATCTGGCTTTACAAAGTTGCGCATGATGTAGATATCTCCAGTGAGAATTGTAAATAGAACTAAAAAGACTACCCACGATACAGTTGCCTGTCTGAAGTTCTCTTTGAATGAACGGAAAAAATCTGTTGTGTAGCCACGGTTCTTAAAAATACACTTGTGCATTGTATAGTACATGGCTGTCATTGATGCTCCCATTGTAAATACAGGAATGGAACATACTAAAAAGAAAAAGCAAAGTATAAATACATCTGCTATCTTGTTAATTCCATCAATAAATTTGTTGTCAAAAAGCTTTCCCAAAACCTATACTCCTATTTCTATTGGACTAGTCTTGTCCTATTTCTTATATAATAGAAGAGTCTCTATCATTATTTGATAGTACCAGCTTCTATTTCATCTAACATTTTCTTAAATGCTTTTAACTTATCCTTGTTGAGTTCCCCTGGATAGAAAAACAGGTAGTGAACATCATCTTCCAAGCCAAAATACTCTTGAATTGGGCTACCTGAAATATCCTTTGCCGGCTTATCCCCTGTGATAGTACCATATTCTTTCAGTAACTCCAAACTGACATCCAATTCCTCTTTACTGTGAAAAAAGTTATCCTCTAAATATTCAAGGCCTGCCTCATCTGTGAAGGCAAAATCCATCTGCCCAGTGGCTATCAAAAGATCTAGTCGATTGCCGTAGGCCATGTCACCTCGCTCATCAGAATATACATCTGAAGATATGCTAACACCCTCGTGCTTTCCCATCCCTAGATAATCATGTATATCCTGCTGGCGGCTGCTATCAACCTCACTTGAATTGACAACCAAACCGTAGAATTCGTATCTAACGTAAGTAAGTGCGTGATGAATTCCCCACACCAAAGCTATAACCGCTAAAAGGATTGCAAAAATATGCAACTTATAATAGGAAAAGATATACTCAACCTTTTCATTAAAAGTCATCTTTGCAAGCTTGTTCTTTTCTCCCGCAAATGTCTTTTTAACCGATTCTTGCTCTGCATCCTCGTATTTATTTTCCATTGCTTTCTCCTGCGAGCCTATATCTAATTGATTAAAATCAACCGCTCTTATATACCTTGAATAATAGTAACTAAAAAAAATAGCTATCGCAATACGGATAGCTATTTTTTATAATTTTTTAATTAAATATTAAGCAAGTTTGCGTAAGCTGCAAGAGCATCTGATGTATCGCCAGCAAGAACCTTCTTTGCAAGAGTCTTACCAAGCTGAACACCTTCCTGGTCAAATGAGTTAAGGTTCCAAACAAAGCCCTGGAACATAACCTTGTTCTCAAAGTGAGCAAGAAGAGCACCAAGTGTCTCTGGAGTAAGCTTGTCGCCAACAATGATTGATGATGGACGGTTACCCTCAAAGTACTTGTTAGGATTCTCATCATCCTTACCGCAAGCAAATGCCATAATCTGAGCTGCTACGTTAGCGCAAAGCTTCTGCTGAGATGTGCTATCCTCAATAACAACATCTGTAGCCATCTGGCTATTCTTGAAACCAACAAACTGAAGTGGAATGATGTTAGTTCCCTGGTGAAGGAGCTGATAGAAGCTGTGCTGACCGTTAGTACCTGGCTCACCAAAGATAACTGGACCTGTAACGTAGTTAATCTTTTCGCCGAAACGGTTAACGCTCTTGCCGTTTGACTCCATGTCGAGCTGCTGTAAGTGAGCTGGAAAACGGCTAAGTCCCTGTGAATATGGAAGAACTGCTGTTGTCTCGAAACCAAGAACGTTTCTCTCGTATACACCGATAAGGGCATCGAGCATAGCAGGGTTCTTACGAATGTCTGTGTTGCAAGCAAGCTTGTCTTCTGCTGCTGCACCATTTAAGAATTTAGCAAATACATCTGGACCAAATGCAAGTGAAAGTACTGCGCCACCTACTGAAGATGTAGATGAGTAACGGCCGCCGATGTAATCATCCATGAAGAATGCATTAAGGTAATCAGATGACTTTGCAAGTGGAGAAGCATCAGATGTAACAGCAATCATGTGCTTAGATGCATCTAAACCAGCCTTTGCAAGGGCATCCTTAACAAATGACTCGTTAGTAAGTGTCTCAAGTGTTGTACCTGACTTTGAAACCAAAATAAAGATTGAATGAGCAACATCAACACCTGCAAGAACTGATGCAGCATCGTCTGGATCTACGTTTGAAATGAAACGAGCTTCCATCTTGAATGTGCCTGTAACCTTAGCCCAGTTCTCAAGTGCAAGATACATAGCACGAGGACCAAGATCAGAACCACCTATACCAATCTGAACTACAGTTGTAAACTTCTCACCCTTTTCGTTTGCGATTGTACCTGCATGTACCTTGTTTGCAAACTCAGCGATACGGTTCTGCTGCTCTACATAAAACTCTCTCTTGTTAACGCCATCAGCCATAACATCATTGCCAAGCTGGCCACGTGTAAGCTGGTGAAGAACAAGTCTCTTCTCACCTGTGTTGATAACTTCGCCGTTGTAGAGGGCTGCGTACTTGTCTGTAAGCTGCGCCTCATCTGCAAGCTTTTGAAGTGTAGCAAGAACAGTATCATCTACCTGCTTTGCTGCAAAGTTGTATGCCATGCCGTTTGACATAGGAACAGAATACTCTGCGACGCGCTTTGCACCGTTTGCTCCTGCCATAACAGACTTGAGCTCAACCTGACTCTTGAGACCTTGAAGAGCCTTGTATGACTCTAACTGGTCAAAATTCTTCCATTCTTCCATTTTCAAAACTCCTTTAAAAAATAAATCCTTATAAATATAATGAAGGGTTGTCGCACCCTGTTAAACAGATAATTTTAAACGTTTACGGAGAAAATTTTATAATAAATCATCTTTGTTTGCAATAAACTTCATCATAATCTTTATGTATTCTTGACTCTTGTCGCGCATTATTTCAAATCCGCCACAGATATGGTCTAAATCATACTCATGACTAATAAGCTTTTGGGGATTAATTTTACCCTGACTTAATCTATCAACCACATAGTTCCAATCGTCACTACTATCGTGAGTAAATGAAGAATTCCATGTGCCCACTAGTGTAAGCTGATTGCGAAGAATCTGCCAATAAGTGTGGCGCTTTAAATCCATATCCCCATGAGGATTGCCTACTGTACACACCACTGAGCTTGGAGCACAACTGTAAATACCTGCATCAAGACTTCTACTTGAGCCCACGCACTCGAAGAAGAAATCTGCCCCATGGCAATTTCCATCCACCATAGTTTTGCTGCGAATCCAATCTATTTCATCCCAGACATTTATATCGCAGTAGTCTTCTTCACTTATTCCCAGTTCCTTTACCATCTTTAACTGAGTCTCTTTATTTCCTACCGTGTATACGTTTTTAAAACCAAGGTCTTTTAAAAACATTGTTACTAAAAGACCTATAGTACCAAGCCCCATTACAACTACGCTTTTATCTAGAATTTGCTCCTCTAGCTTACCTAACACATCATAACCCTTTACCTTAAGGGCTTGTCTAATGGCGTGTACTGCAACAGCCATTGGCTCAAGCATAGCTGCCTGCTCCACGGTAATAGACTCGGGCAACTCTATTAAATTCCACTCTGGAACAGAAACATATTCTGCAAATCCACCATCTCGACGACTGCCAAGATAAGAGTAGGATGAACACATCTCATATTTTTTATCTAGGCAACACTGGCACTTGTTGCAAGGAATCAGAGGAAATACACCAACCTTCTTTTTTAGCCAAGAGTTATCCACACCATCTCCCACTGCTTCAACAGTGCCTGCAAACTCATGACCAATAATCAAAGGCATGTTGTGGGCACCATCCTTATAAGCTCTTGGAATATCAGAGCCACAAATGCCACAAGCGCCAACTTTTACAAGGACTTCGCCTTTCGCTGGTTCTGGCTTTTTAACTTCCTCGATATTTAGCTGTCCAACATTTTTTAATACCAGTGCCTTCATATTCTCCAATTACTTGCTTTTAGCTCCTGTTTAAGATATTTGCATTTCAAAATCTCTTCACTTCACAATCTCTGCGAATCTATCTAAATCGCCTTGAGTCGTGATCTTAAAGTTGTTTTCATCGCCAGGAATCAAGTGTATCTTCATCCCTGCTAATACTGCCGACTCTGTTGAGCCATTAATTGATCCTATCTTGCCAGATTCTACAAGACTGTTGTTGGCTGCCAAATACTTGCCATAAACAAAAGCCTCCGGTGCCTGGCCGGCAAAAATTTCCTCTCTATTTAAAAGCTCATCCACCTGCTTACCGTCTTTGCTAAGGTAGACCGTGTCCTTCATAGGAAGTACTGGCAACACTCCGTCGTAGCCATCCATTCCAGCGAAGCAGTCATTTATAATTTGGTCTGTCAAAAGTGGTCGTGCTGCATCGTGAATCAAAATATAATCCCCTGGCGATGCCACTTCTCGCAAATCATTTAAGGCACTTACAATGGAAAGCTGTCTGTTTGCACCAGGCACAGAATAGCCAATAACCTTTTTGGCTACGCCATATTCCTTGGTCCACTCCTCCACCTGTGCCATCCAGTCCTCTGCTGCCACAATCTGAATCTTATCTATCTGACTGTTGGAATTTAAAGCCTCAAGGCAATAAATAATAAGTGGCTTTTGCTTTACTGGAACAAATGCCTTTGGCACGTCGGCCCCCAGCCTTGCTCCGATTCCACCTGCTAAAACTATGGCAACATTCATAAGCGTACCTCCCAATTATTAGACCCCTTCATACTTCGTTTATTATAATTTCATGCCTCTAATATCTTTTATGATATCTCCGTAGGCGCGACCACGGCCAAAGAGCAAGGTTGTACCAAGTACAAATCCATCCATGCCCATAGGTGCGTAAGTCAAAATCTTGTCCGCTGAGCAAGCTCCATCCCAGTAGAGCTTGAAGCCCATTTCCTCTTTCATTTTAAGAAGCTTCTCAATTTTCTGGCCTACATAAGGCAGATACATCTGACCAGCATTACCTGGATTTACCGACATAACAAGTACCTTATCTACAATCTGAAGCATCTCCATTATTGTCTCCACACTTGTACCAGGATTGATTGCAATACCAGGAATCATATCCGCATCTATTATCTTTTGTAATGTGGTAGATGGATGATACTCTGCCTCTGGATGAATGTAGATTGTATCGCCTTTACGAAGATTATGAATAAAAAGCTCTATGGTGTTATTTGGGTGCTCTACCATCAAATGTACATCAAGTGGCTTGAAGGTAGAACGCGCAATATATCTCATGTCATTTAAGGACATGGCATAGTTAGGCACATAACGACCATCCATAATATCAATATGAAATGAGTCGATATCTGCATTTTCTAAATCTGTAATCTCCCGAGCTAAGTGACCAAAATTAGCGCACATCATAGATGCATTTAACTCAAACATCTGCTTCCCCTTTCTATTATAAAGCGTTAAGTATTTCTGGATTTTGTATCATAATAGGCTTTTCTAGCTTCTCATACAGCTGAACGATACTGCTCTGGTCCCCATAGTAGGCATCACTGATAATGATTGACCTATCCATGTCTGGGGTGTCATCATAAATGCCCCATCCCTCTGCCTTGTAATTTTCTACTATGGAAATGTATCGCTTAGCCAAATCAGGCATCATGCTTTCCATTGTAGATACCATAAGTGGATGCGGTCTCCATAGCAGCGCCACATCGTCCTTATTTTCCTTAAAAATCTTTAAGACATCTTCAATTTTATCGACCATTTTGTCCTCTGCATTTAGCATAGGCACTACACCAATGTTGTAGAACACCACTTTTTTTCTGGTGCCATCTGACTTTTCAATTATCTTAAGCCATTCCTCTGGAACCTCCACCTCTTGATCCTTCATGGCAAGAATCTTGTCAAACTTTGGTGAGCCCGTACCCTTGATTTTTGCTTCCCAAACAGGGCGTGTCTCCTCCCCAAAATGTCCTACCAAGGCCTCAACATATACCTTCTTCATTGCCTCGGACTGAAGAATTACCTCATCGGCATTTACAACACCTTTTGTTAATGCAAAATGCTTGATACTTTCAACTACGTTTGGATCATCTGGATTTGGCTCTGCTAAAACAAAATAAGGGATATATACAAGCTTATCCGTAAACTTCTTGAGATTTTCACTAAAGAAAAATGGGTGAACGCTTGTGACAAAGTTCAAATCGTCATAAGGATTATGGATATATATCTCATCTGGCTGAGCTGCCTCAAAATCAAACTTCTCAAAAGAAACAACTGGCACATCCTCAGGATACTGGTCTGCTTCATAGATTACTTCCTTAACGGAGCCGTCAGGATTCTTTTCATAATATGGAATTGGAATTACAAATGCCTCCGTGTTATCCTCTTCCTTTTTCTTTCGCCAAACACTTTCAAGGGAATCCCACATACATGCCTTGTATGGCAGGAATATTACCACCTTGTTTATGACAATATCTCTAGCAGCGCTTGCCTCTATACGATCGATAACATTGTCTAAGGTGACTTTAGCAACCTCTGGTGCTAGGCCCTCCTCGCCGAGTATGCCTTCGTTTACTTGATAGATTGCCTCGCAAAATTCTTCTAGGCATGTGACAGTAGGATGGCCTAAGCCCTCCTCACCTTCAATAAACTCCCCTAGCTCGATTGCCTTTTGCTGACAGGTCTGCAAATACTCATTAGCCTTGGCAATACCATCGGCAGATAACTCCATAAAAACCGCCTCAGTTATCTTTCTAAAAAGAGCGATATAATTTTCTACCTGCTTTAATTTGAACCTTCTCATTATTCCGCCTGTTTAATTTATTATTTTAATTCTTTCAAAAATTAATTTCTGTTTTTAGTATACCATAAACAAATGTTATGGCGTAAATAAACCAGCCTACTTGGCTGGTTTAAATCATTTCATTTCCATATAGGCCTCGGCTATTCGATTGTAGTCGATTTGGTTGGTGATTTTTTCTACTTTAAAATCTTCCTCTCCAACCTTAACGCGATATATGTAACATCCGTCATTGCTGACTGTATCTCCATCTACAAGAGCCGCTGCAACATATCCCTTATTTTCGAACTCAAACTGGTCGATAACAGCCATTTCAATTTCTTTACCGTCCTTGGCTTTCACTACGAAAGTAATGAATTCTTTGAACTCTTCACTCACTTGGGTGTCCTCCTTCTGTTAGGCTCCCCCTTTTATACAATGAACATTGTACAATATAAATGTGTAGAGTTTAAGCACAAAATGTGACTTCTTGACCATTATTTAGTGCATAGTTTCTGACAAAATTTTGTCGTCTGTGGCCTTAAGAGTTGTTCTAAATTTGGATGTCTTTTCCATAAGAGCATTAGCTTCAGCAGAAAGTTCCTCAAATACCATTTTCATTTCTTCCAAATCGCAGCCTTCATTAACTCCCACTGCAAAGCTTTGAAGATTGATTGCAGAAAACTGGATATCAGAAATAATATCATTAAAGCTTTCCTTTATAGAATTAACGGACTTGGATATTTGGTTGAGTTCGCCTGGCATATCATCCATGTCTTCAACCATAAGATTACCCTTTTCCATTTCTCCAAGGACATACTTTTGCTGCTCGATTGTTGCAGAAAGTTCATCAAGCATCTTGCTGATCTTGGTTTGAAGCTCTCCGATTTCATCTTCCCCTGCTTCAAAATTAATCTTATCGCTAAAATCACCAGCTATTATTTTATCCATTACTGGATTAATCTTTTCGATTGGACGAAGCATTTTTTTGATAGTCTTTGTAATGCCACCTGCTGCTAGTAAAATACAAAGAATAGCCACAAACAGGCTCATTCTAATTCCTCTATCAACATATGCCATAATATTTTGTCTTGGATATGCAACCACAAGAGTCCAACCACTATCTTTAATCCGAGAACTACTGTAAACCATACTTTGTCCAGAATAATCCTTTGCCACTACATACTCGCTTCCCGGATGCTTAATTATTTTGTTAATCTCAGGTATTACATCAATGGCTTTTACCTTTTCATCGGGCTTTGGATTGTATTCTTCATTTTTGTGAACTATGATATTGCCTTCGCTGTCTACCAAAAATCCATAGGCTTCGTCTTTAAAATTAATTGAATTTATGTAATCTCGAACTGAATCAATTGATGCGTCAACACCTACTACTCCCAATAGCTTAGAGCCTTGGTATACAGGTGAAGCCACTGTAATAAGCATGGTATCTGGCCTTGTTGCACTAGTGTATGGATCCGTAACAATAGTATGACCCGTACTCTTTGCTGTCTTGTACCATACACGCTCTCTAACATCCATATTTTTTACAAACTGGGCGCCTCGGCTCATGTACATATCTCCCTCTTCAGTAGCTACGTACACAAAGAATAGCTCGCTATGATTTCTTGCAACCTGATCAATCAATGAACGAGTCGTTTCCTCATCCATGGTATCAAGAGCCTCTAAAGAATTTGCAATTCCCTCGCAAATCCCCTCCATTTCTCCAAGCCATCCTACAATATTACTGGCACATAAATCAGTAGCAATTCCAAGCTCTATATGCTGCTCTTTCATTATTTGCCGAGACATATATATTAAGTTAACTGTAGAAATTGCAAGCACCGTAATCAAAATTGCAACCACAACACGTCGTGCAACTTTTGAACGTACTGTATTCTTACTAGCTCTACTCATCTTAACCCTCCAAAGTATCACCTGATTAGTTTTCCCCATAACTTCTCATGGTCATTTTAATACATAAATAAGGGTATTTCGTGAAAAAATATTTAATTTGGTGAAACTAGTACAAAACAATCGTAACGAATTGCCTTTCCACTTAAACTATAGCTTGGCTTAGCATCTGCTAGAAATGGCCCTTTAAGTGGGCGCTTGACCACTATTCTTCTAGGTCCTGCCGCCTTTGCTGCATCTAATAACTCCTTCTCTGAAGAACATGGGCTTTCTAATTTTTGTAAAAGCTGAAACTTCTTTTTGATTAACGCACTTTTAGTTCTAGCAGGAAACATCGGGTCTAAAAGTATAATGTCAGGATGATAGTCAAGGTTGTTCATTGCCTGTATACTATCCTGGCACTTTAGTGTCATTCTAGAAACTGCCTGAGAAAGCTCTGGAATCTGAGCGGCTCGCTCTAGGGCATCAGAAAGAAGGGCTGCAATTATTTCGTCAAACTCATAAAGCTCCACTTCAAATCCTGCCGCTGCTAGTATCAAAGAATCCTCACCAAAGCCGGCTGTTGCATCCAAAAGCTTTTGCGGCATAGGCTCTCCCTTTATTCGGGCAGCCTTTACAAGCATTTCCTTTTGAAGGTTGCTCTGCTTTAACCTTGGGAGCATCTCCCTAAAATCCGCCATTATAGAAAGCTCGCCATCAGTAAGGCTAAGCCCCTGGTCAGTTGGAACAAGGGATAGCCCTATTGATGCGAGCCTTTTATTGTGTTCTTTTAAAATGTCTTCAGTCATCAAATCTATTTGTCCTCTTTGCGTAAGAGATCCATCTTCATGTTGTAGTAGTTTGGAGTCATATCAAGATAGTGCTTGTGAGGGTTTTCAAATCGCTGCTCCTCCTGCCATACACTTGTCTCCAACTGCTGCTTTACTCTGTCACGGATTGTCTGCATATCTTCATCTTTAGCAGCCGCCTTTCCATTTATAATTAGAGGCTTCTGCAAAAGCTCCGCTGTACAATTTTCAAAGATATGTGTACTCTTCCATGGCTGCTCAGGGTCTACAAATTTGTATCCGCCCGAAACTGTCATATCAACCTTTTCGCCCTTAATTGCCAAAAGATCAGCCACGGCTCTGCCATTTTCATCCTTGATTCTATATACATCCTTTAGACCAGGATTGGTAATCTTTTCAACTGTTTCAGAAATCTTAATCTTTGGAATTGTCTCTCCAGTCTTGCCATCTGTAACAGCACAAAGCTTATATACTGCACCAAAAACTGGCTCGGACTTTGCTGTAATAAGGCGTTCACCTACACCAAAGGAATCTACCTGTCCTCCCTGCTGTAGAATGGAAGTAATGGTATATTCATCCAAAGAGTTACTAACGATAATCTTGGCATCCTTAAAGCCTGCATCATCCATCATTTTGCGGGCCTTTTTGGTAAGATATGCCAAGTCACCCGAGTCAATTCTGATTCCAAAGCTTTTAGACTTAATGCCATCATCCTTCATTTCCTGGAACACCTTGATTGCATTAGGTACACCAGATTTAAGTACATTGTAAGTGTCCACAAGAAGGATACAGTTATTTGGATAGCTCTTAGCAAAGCTTCTAAAAGCTGTTAGTTCGGATTTACGATAATCATTGTCATCGCTTGTAAAATACATTACATAACTGTGAGCCATAGTTCCACCAATTGGAATGTTAAAGTATTGGCCCGCAGAAACTGTTGCTGTACCAGTAGCTCCACCAATATATGCTGCTCTAGCGCCATAAATTGCCGCATCGTTGTTGTGAGCTCGTCTTGCACCAAAGTCTGATACTGCACGACCATTTGCTGCTCTAACAATTCGACTTGCCTTGGTAGCTATCAGCGACTGATGATTAACCTGAGCAAGAATCTCGGTCTCCACAAGCTGAGCCTCAATAATTGGGGCTGTCACAGTTATGATTGGCTCGTTTGGATACATAATTGTACCCTCTGGGAAAGCATCAACATCTCCTGTAAACTTGAAGTCCTTAAGATAATCAAGGAAATCCTCTGTAAAGTGACCTACGCTTCTAAGATATGCAATATCATCATCAGAAAAATGCATGTTTAAAAGGTAGTCCTTTATTTGCTGCAAACCTGCGAAAATTGCAAATCCGCCCCCATCAGGATTTACTCTATAAAAAACATCAAAGCTGACTTTAGTATTTTTGTCGATGGTTGGATCATTGAAATAAGCATTGGCCATTGTAAGCTCATACTCATCCATCATCATTGTCAGGTTTCTTGCTTTGTCTTGAGTCTGTTTCATCTTACCCTCCATAAAATTTAGTCTGTTATATCAACATCTGGAGCAATCTGAATTGTAAAATCAGGATATAGCTGATATAGCTCTCCTGTGATTATGTCAACACCTTCGCTGGCGTCAATATCAAATGAAAACACTACATCAAAGCGCATCTGTTTTGCTGGAATATCAACGTAAAATCCATGAATCTGCAATGCCCAATCGTGTGCAATTACAGTCTCAATAACCTTGTTGCGCATCTTTGATGCCTCATCATCCTTAGTGTTGTATGAATATACGCCCACACCTGTAAGGATAACGCCTGTCTCGTGGAAAACCTTTGCCTCGATTCGACGAGTAAGCACATCTAGCTCATCCACAGTCATGGTGTCTGGCACCTCAATATGAACTGATGCGTAGTTGCGATTAGGACCATAGTTGTTGACTATTAAATCATAGGCTCCTCTAACCTCCGGCTCCTCGCAGATAAGTCTCTTGATTCCAACGGTCATCTCTCTATCTGCTCTAGCACCTAAAATATCATTTAAAGTCTCCTGAAGCATTTCAATTCCGGAACGAATGATAAATATAGAAATAACTACACCTACGATTGCTTCCAAAGAAAGCCCTGTATAGATGAATATAAGTGCTGATGCAAGTACTGAAGCTGAAAGAATGGCATCAAAGCTGGCATCTGCTCCTGAAGCAATAAGTGCACCTGAATTAACGGCTTCGCCTTTAGCTTTAACGTATCTTCCAAGGAATATTTTTACCAAAATAGCCACTCCGATAATCACAAGAGATGTCACGGTATACTCAGCCTTTTCTGGATGAATAATCTTTTTAATTGACTCTACAAGGGAAGTTCCACCTGCATATAATACGATAGCTGCAACAATCATGGCACTTAAATATTCTATTCGGCCGTGTCCCAATGGATGCTTTTTATCCGGAAGCTTGTTGGCAAGCTTGGTGCCAATTATCGTAATTACGGATGAAAGTGCATCAGATAAATTGTTTACCGCATCAAGAACAATTGCAATTGAGTTGGTTAACAATCCCACTGCAGCCTTGAAGCCGGCAAGAAAAATATTTGCCACTATGCCGACAATACTTGTCTTTACGATAATTTTGTCGCGGTTTTCCATAGCGTTTGTTAAATTCATGTTAGTGTTTTTCATGGTTTACCCCTTTAATAATATATTTCTCCCTAAAAAATAGGGCCATCCTAATCAAATCTATAAAATAGAATTTTAGGTACTATTTCTCATAATACATTTAAGATTTCCACACTTGCTACAGGTATTGCATATCTTTTCCACATTGTCCGAAGCATTATCCCCGCCTTCCTTTAAAGGAAGAATCATGCAAACGGTTTTTAATGGAGAAAGCATATAGCCCTCTTTAAGTGACACCCCATCAGGCTTTAGATAATCTAATACAGCCTCAGTCAATTCCATAGGAAACCTATCGCCTATAAACTCCAGCGATGACACGGTCTTGCCACTAAATCTATTTACGTCCTTCACAAGGGTAGTGTAGGCTCTGGAAAGAATCTTTACTGCAATGGCATCTAGAATATATGTCTCCAAAATCTGCTCTTTAGCCACGTAGCTATTTATAATCTCATCTATTTCAGCACCCAAAGTAACTATTGCCACTGCAAAATCATCTAAATCGATACCCTCAATTTCAGGATTAATGTCATAGGCTATCTGCACCTGTGGCCTAGAAAAATGCTTCTGATAAAGGGATTTTATCAGGGGTCTGTCATCTTCACTAAAATGATACCGATGAATTATGTCATCTATATCAGAATACTCGGGACTAATTCTGACTATCTTGTGTTTCACTGCTTTTCATAACCTCAACTATCTTACTAAACTGTGCGTTAATGTCATCGTAGTTATCCCTGACATGTGGTCGCAGACAATTAACGCAGGATTTTATTCCGCTTTCTGTATAAGTAAAATTGCCCCCGCACTTGTCCCCAAGGCAATAAAGGGGACAATAACAAAACAGACAGTTAAAATCCTCTGGATGGTCTGTCTTGTGACATGGAAAATATTCACATTCTCTATTCTGAAAAAATTTATAATGTTCCATTCGTTTATTATAGTTTAATAATATCTGTCCATGCAAGAAAATAGGAAAAATCCCTATTACTATTCACAGTCTATTTGACTGAATTATCCAGAAGCAGCTCTTGCTATAGTGGTATAGGTTCAATCACAGAATAATGATTTTCTAATTGCTGCATGTAGCTTTTTCTATTGTGGACGTTCTTTCAATTCTTTGCACTTTTTTCGCCACAGTATGTTTTGCTCAGACAACCACTATTTATAGATAATTCCCTGGAGGTTATATGCACCTGGTTGCCTGATTTTGGAATGAATCTAGTGGATTAGGAAATAAGTTTTGATAGATATGGGCAGACCGAGCCATGGACGGCGAGGTCAAGGAAAGTTGAACATGGATGTGAATCTTGACTGGTGCCCATATCTACAAAACTCATTTCCTAAAATCCACTTGATGAATGGAACATGAAGGCAACTTGGGTGCATATAACTTCCAGGGAATAAATATAATCCTCAATTGTCTGAGCACTACATACAGTAGCTTAAAAGTGCAAAACCAATGAAAGTACGCCCACTTAAAGCTACATTTGCAGCAATAAGAAAAGCTATTATTCTGTTCAAATTCACCTATACCACTATAGCAAGAGCTGCTTCTGGCCCATTGTGTATATGACTGTGAATAGAAAAAGTGAGTTGCCGGATTTTCGGCAACTCACTAATATTAAGTCTTGTTTGTAATATGAGAATGTCTATTAGTAATTCTCAGCATGTACTTCGAAGAAGCTCTGTGGATGCTTGCAGACTGGGCAAACCTGAGGAGCCTCAAGACCAACAACCACGTGACCACAGTTGCGGCACTCCCACATTGTAACTCCACTCTTCTTGAATACTTCCATAGCCTCTACGTTGTGAAGAAGCTTGCGATAACGCTCCTCGTGAAGCTTTTCGATAGCTGCAACGCCTCTAAACTGAGCTGCCAACTCAGGGAATCCCTCTTCGTCAGCTTCCTTAGCCATGCGATCATACATGTCTGTCCACTCTGCGTTCTCACCCTCTGCTGCATGAAGAAGATTCTCTGGTGTATCACCAAGCTCGCCAAGAGCCTTGAACCAAAGCTTTGCATGCTCCTTCTCGTTGTCAGCAGTCTTTAAGAAAAGTGCTGCGATCTGCTCATATCCTGCCTTCTTTGCAACTGAAGCAAAATATGTATATTTATTGCGAGCCATTGACTCTCCAGCAAATGCCTCCCAAAGGTTCTTCTCTGTTTTTGTACCTGCGTATTTATTCTGTGCCATAATAAAACCTCCTTTTACTTTTGTTTATAGGGTAACTATAGCACAGAAAAATGATTAAGTCATTACATATTTTAATTGTGTGCTATTAAATTTTGTCAATATACTATAATGCCTCTATTTTTCCTTAACTATAATAGTAAGCATATATTTACTATCCTCAGGTATTGTCATGGCACTAGTAAAAATCTGCTCTGTCTCCATGCCGCAATCTATTACCGCATTTACGGTTACTTTTCCCTGGGCTTCCAGCTCCATAAGCTTTTCCTTGATTTCCGAAATATTCTTGCCGCTTTTCATAATGATTTTGGTTCCTGGCATCTGCAGCATAGCATCATCCAATTTTTCTTGACCTGATAATATATGAATGTTTTCATTCTTTTCGCTGATAACTAATCCGCAGGCTGCTGCTGTGCCGCAAAAAGAAGTTATACCACTGATAATCTCTATCTCTATGCCATCAGCCTTTGCCAATTTCATAATATATCCAAAGGTTGAATATATAGTTGAATCACCTATTGTAAGAAAAGCAAGATTATATCCATCAAGTAAAAGCTGTCTGTATTTCTGATAAAAATCTTTATGCTTAGCAGCTAGCACTTCCTCATCTGTAGTCATTTCAAAATCATAGCTTATTATCTTTTTATATCTGAGTTCTGGCACTACTGGCAACGCAATTTGATACGCCCTACATTTTTCCTTTTCTGGGCGTGGCAGACAAATTACATCTGCCTCCTTTATTGCACGCACCGCCCTGAGTGTCAACATCTCAGGATCTCCTGGCCCCACGCCTATTCCATAAAGAATTCCTGTCATAGCCACCTCGCAACTTTCTATATTTGTTTAGAAGTATGACTTTGAGCTATATATCAAAGTCATACTTATTTTATCGTTGTTTCAAGTATTTTTTAATCATTTTGTTAATTAAAAGTTTGACTTATATTCGGTTCTATAAAAATCATACACCAAGTCCTAGTTTTTACTCTAGTAAAAGTTTGAGTTTCATATATGGCTCAAAGTCATACTCCTATTACCTTTTATTTTCTAATCGCCATAGTTTTATAGTTAAAATCACAGCCATATATAGATATAATCTATGGCAACCAATATCAATTAAATATTATACGAGTCATGTGTTTACATAATATACTTTTCAAAAAGCTAAAGATTATTGCTTCCATCCTCCACAGGTTGGATTCCTAAAAAATTTTATTTTAGAGAGGAGATTAGAAGTTTTATGAAAACCGCAGTACTTGGTTTCCCACGTGTTGGTGCAAACCGCGAATTAAAATTTGCTTCAGAAAAATTCTTCAAGGGAGAAATCAGCCAGGAAGAACTTATTAATGTTGCAAAAGACCTTAGAAAAGACAATTGGACAAAACAAAAGGAAGCTGGCATCGACTACATTTCAGCCAATGATTTTTCATTCTATGACAATGTTCTCGATGTTGCATATCTTTTTAATATTATTCCTAGTCGCTACGCTAATCTTGGTCTTTCTGAGCTTGAAACTTACTTTGCCATGGCCAGAGGTTATCAGGGCGACAAGGGTAATGTAAAAGCCTTAGCTATGAAAAAGTGGTTCAATACAAACTATCACTACATTGTTCCAGAGATTGATGATGACGCTGATATCAGATTAGTAGGCGACAAGCCTGTTGCTGAATTTAAAGAAGCAAAATCTCTTGGTATTGATTGCAAGGTAAACTTAATTGGACCTTTTACTCTTCTTAAACTTGCAAGATATACAGGTTCAAAGAATGAAAAAGATTTTGCTTATGCTTTAACAAATGAGTACATAAAGCTTATTTCAAATCTTGCTGATGCTAAAGCTAGCCTCGTCCAGCTTGAAGAACCATATCTTGTAAAAGATTTGACGACAGACGACATCAAGCTTTTCGAAGATATCTATAGCAAACTTCTTGCTAAGAAGGGTCAGGTGAAGATTCTTTTACAGACATATTTTGGTGATATAAGAGACATTTATAATAATGTGACAAAGCTTGACTTTGACGGTATAGGATTAGATTTCTTGGAAGGACGCAAAACTCTTGAGCTTGTTAAGACAAATGGTTTCCCTGAAGACAAACTTCTCTTTGCCGGTCTTGTTAATGGTAAAAATATTTGGGCTAACAACTTTAAGACAACTCTTGAGACATTAGCAGAGCTTAAGGCTTCTACAAATGGTGGCGATAATATAGTCCTTTCTACTTCTTGCTCTCTACTTCATGTTCCATATACATTGGATAGCGAGACCAAGCTTTCAAAGGATTATACAAAACACTTTGCCTTTGCATATGAAAAGCTTAATGAATTAAAGACTATTGCTGTTCTTTCAATTGCTTCTAACCCAGATATTTTAGATGATTACAAGTATAATCAGTCTCTATTTACAAGCCGTGTAAACAGCAAGGATGAATCTGTTCAAAAGCGTGTGGCTGCAATCAAGGATGAAGATTACGCAAGATTGCCTGACTTCCACACGCGTGAGACAATCCAAAAGGAAAAGCTTAGTTTACCTCTATTTCCTACTACAACCATCGGTTCATTCCCTCAAACCGCTGATGTTAGGAAAAACCGTCAGGAGTATAGAAAAGGTAATATTTCTTTAGAGGAATACAAAGAGTTTAACAAGAAAAAAATTGCTGAGTGCATCAAGCTTCAGGAAGAGATTGGATTTGATGTAATCGTTCATGGTGAATACGAAAGAAACGACATGGTTGAATATTTCGGCGAGCATCTGGATGGATACGTATTTACGGAGAAAGCTTGGGTTCAGTCTTACGGAACACGTTGTGTTAAGCCACCAATCATCTGGGGCGATGTATCACGCAAATCCCCTATAACAGTTGCTTGGTCTAAATATGCAAACAGCTGCACCG
>JAILGH010000038.1 GCA_024697025.1 Pseudobutyrivibrio sp. | reverse complement strand
AGAGTTTTGCTACGCAAAACTCCAGCAGTGCGAGGCGACATTTGCTGTAAGCAAATAAATTCTTCTGTCGCCGAGACACATATTTCACACGAAGTGTGTTTTTTACCTTATAGGAGATTGCAAAGCAATTTCCTATAAGGTAAAAATAAAGCTCCTCTTTACAGGTTTGTCCCGTAAGGAGGAGCTTTTTAATTACAAAATTATAATATGGAAATTATTCTTTATTTTCTTTATCCGTATTTACGTTATTAATTGTAGGAGGCTGTACCATATTCTGTGGCTTTGCCCCACGCTTTTTCTTGATGATAGCTCTTACTATAAAGAATATTACAAGGCCTACAACAAGGAATGGCAGCAGATAAATAAGTGCAAACACTATGCCCTGAATAAATTTTACGAAACCATCCATTGAATTCTTAAATGCCTCACCAAAACGGCTCCAGATAGTCTCCTGTTTTGGCTCAGTGTAGGTTGCCACCTCTCTTATGTCTATGTTGACTGTGCAATAATCAACCCAGTCGTCATACATCTTAAGTTGTGCTGAATAGCTCTCTATCTCATAAACAACATCGTTTATTCTATCTTCAATATCAAGCAAATCTTCAACTGACTCAGCCTTAGCCTCAAGCTCTTCAAGCCTAGCAAGCTTGGTGTTTAAGGTCTTTAATCTAGCCTGCACATCTACATAGCTAGATGTTATATCATTTGCATTGGAACTACTATTTACAACAGAACCTATATCTCCAACTGCATCCATAAAACTATCGTAGTTTGCTGCTGGAATTCGCACTGTGTAATAAGCAGTTCTTCTACTATGCTCTGCGCTACCATCTACAGATGATGATTCAAAATACCCCTTATTTGACTTAACAAGGTCCTTGATTGCCTGAGCGTCATCATCAAACTTTTTAGACTCGATGCTAATGTTTGAACTATAAACTATCTTTCTGCTAGTATCATAAGCTACTGTATCTGGTGAATTGCCTCCGGCAACATCCCCTGGTTCTTTTGCCACTGCTTGGTCTGTTACATCTGCAGCCTGCTCTGTAGCCTCAGCAGTATTGACTTCCCCTGTAGCCCCTACTTCATCTGCTCTAAATGCTCCGCTGTTCTTGGCTGAAAATCCCCTTCCGCCGCTGGCACCGTCATCTGCCTCCACTGCTGGCTCTGACGCTGTTGCATCGCTATCGTGGCTCTTTCCGCAAGCCACAGCAAACATTGATATCGTAATTACGATAGCTATAAAAGTTAATAATTTTCTCTTCAACGTATTTACCTCCCAATATATTTCTTCTAGTTAAGGTCTATTATACCACAATAAAGAGTTGTACTTCGCAGTTGGTTGAAAAGCAATTTACCAAGAAAGAGTTTTGCTACGCAAAACTCTAGCAGTGCGAGGCGACATTTGCTGTAAGCAAATAAATTCTTCTGTCGCCGAGACACATATTTCACACGAAGTGTGTTTTTTACCTTATAGGAGATTGCAAAGCAATTTCCTATAAGGTAAAAAAATAAGAACCCCTGCCTATGCAAGGATTCTTATGATAATTATTTTTTAAAGCTTATCTGCTGCTTAATTAAGCTTTATGCCTAATTAAATTCTACTTTAAACGACAACTTTTTATCGCCAATCTCTACAATCTGTAGAGTGTTGCGAGCAACAAATACTGTCTGGATTCCTCTCTCTTGTAAATCCTCAGCTTTTCTAAATAAGTCTTCTGCACTTGTGCATGCAATAATCTCGCCTACTGACATATTTTATTCCCTCCCCGGCCTAAATAATTAAGTCCTATCGCTTTACTGCGAGTACTTAAATATTAAAGCCAAAATGCCATTTTGTCTACGCTTTTACTGTGAAATGTTTGTGAAACTTGCATTTTTCAAGGGAATTGCCTGTAAGTTTTGGATTTACCTCTTAACTCTAGCGCCTGCGCCACCCATGATTGCCTCTACCTCAGCGCATGTTGCCATGGTAGTATCACCAGGTGTTGTCATAGCAAGAGCCCCGTGAGCAGTTCCATATTCAACTGCCTTGGCAGCATCTCCAGTTGTCATAAGTCCGTATACGAGACCTGATGCAAATGAGTCACCACCGCCTACACGATCAAGAATCTCTAAGCCCTTGTAATCCTTTGCCTTAAAAATCTGTCCGTCTGCCCAGCATAGCGCTGACCAGTCGTTTACTGTAGCAGTCTTAACTGTCCTAAGGGTTGTTGCTACAACCTTAAAGTTAGGGTAAACCTTAGAAGCTTCATCAATCATTTTCTTGTAGCCTTCGATGTTGAGCTCTTTAAGATTTTCGTCGTTACCTTCAATCTCAAACCCAAGGCATGCAGTAAAGTCTTCTTCGTTTCCAATCATTACATCGACATATTTTGCAATTTCTTTATTAATTTCTTGAGCTTTTTTTTGACCGCCGATTGCTGACCACATAGAAGCTCGGTAATTAAGGTCGTAAGAAACGATAGTTCCATACTTCTTTGCAGTCTTGATTGCCTTTACAACAGTCTCTGCTGATTGCTCTGATAAAGCTGCATAGATACCACCTGTGTGGAACCACCTAACACCAAGCGTGCCAAAGATATAATCAAAGTCAAAGTCCTTATCTGTAGCCTGTGAAATTGCTGTGTTGGCTCTATCTGAACATGAAAGAGCACCGCGGATTCCAAAACCTCTCTCTACAAAGTTAAGACCATTTCTACACTCACGACCGATACCATCTGTCTTCTTCCAATTGATAAGAGAAGTGTCTACGCCACCCTGAAGGATGAAATCCTCAACAAGGTGTCCAACCTCATTATCAGCAAAAGCAGTGATTACTGCGGTGTCCATTCCAAAGCATCTGCGAAGTCCACGGATTACGTTGTACTCTCCGCCGCCTTCCCATACTTTAAACTGACGAGCTGTGCGAATGCGTCCCTCGCCTGGATCAAATCTAAGCATTACCTCCCCAAGAGATACTGCATCAAACTTACAATCTTTCTTCTCTTTTAAATTTAAATTCATATTAATTCTCCGTTAAATATTAAAATACTCTACTGCATTATTCCCACAAATATTTTTAACCATCTTCTTTAGGTAATCCATATCCGCAGGGTACTCTCCATCCTCAACCCAAGTGCCAATCTTGTTGCAAAGAATGCGACGATAAAGCTCATGGCGTGGGAATGAAAGGAAGCTTCGTGAATCCGTAAGCATTCCTATTGATGTGGAAATAAGTCCTCCATCTGACATTGCTTCAAGCTGGCGTTCCATGCCATTCTTGTGGTCACAGAACCACCAAGCTGCACCAAGCTGAACCTTGCCCTTTATGCCATCCTCGTTACCAGAAAATGTGCCTGCCATTGCTGCAAGCATCTCTGTATCCTTAGGATTGAGGCAGTAAAGAATTGTCTTTGGCAGCTTGTTGTTGTAGTCCATGGCTGATAGCAAAGCTGCAAGCTGTGGTGCATAGTTAAAATCATTTAATGCGTCAAAGCCTGTATCTGGACCAAGTAACTCAAAGCATCTCTTAGAGTTGTTGCGGATAGCTCCTATGTGAAGCTGGCAAACCATATTTCTATCTGCATATAAATTGCCAAGCTTTGTAAGCATGTAGCCTTTGAACTTGCCAATCTGCTCCTCTGTTAGTGTAGCACCAGAAAGCTTTGATTTAAATATTTCATTTACTTCATTTAAATCTGCTTCAAAAAAAAATGTCGCCTCCAAGCTGTGGTCAGAAACCTTACATCCATTTTCTTTGAAGAAGTCTAATCTCTTTTCAAGTGCTGCTAACAAGGAATCTACATTTACTATATCTACATTTGCAACCTTTGATAATTCAGATATATATTCGGCAAATGTATCCTTTTCAATACCGATAGCCTTCTCAGGTCTAAAGGAAGGAAGCACCTTTATCTCAAATCCATCCTCACGGATTTTTTTGTGCCACTGAAGGTCATCGATAGGGTCGTCGGTTGTGCATAGGACAGATACATTTTGCATCCTAAGGAGATTGCGTACGGAGTACTCCTTAGTTGCCAATTTCGCGTTACATTCGTCCCAAACAGCTTTAGCACATTCAGGAGTTAGAGGGTTGCTAATTTTAAAGTAACGCTGTAACTCTAAATGAGTCCAATGATATAGGGGATTACCAATTAGATTCTGCACAGTATCTGCCCATGCAAGGAATTTATCAAATGGAGCTCCGTCTCCAGTGATAAGCTTTTCTGATACGCCATTTGCTCTCATGGCACGCCACTTGTAGTGGTCGCCTCCCAGCCAAACTTCAGCCAAATTGTTATAGCATTTGTCCTCGTATATTTCACGTGGATTCAAATGATTGTGATAGTCGATGATTGGCTCATCTTTTACTGCAGCAAAAAGTTCCTTTGCTGTTTCATTTGTAAGTAAGAAGTCTTCATCCATAAATTTTCTCATAGCAATTCCAACTCCTTTCTCACATTGCCTTTACCCTGCATTCCAGCGTAAATTTCAAGAACACGCTTTGCAAGGGTATCCTGATATAAGTCAACGCCAAATACGTCTTTACGTTTTAAAACGTCCTTGGCTGGAAGCGCTTTTAATTCATCCAAAAGTGGATCTGGGCTTTGCTCAAATACATTACCCTCATCATCAACGCCCTCAAGATATCTTAAATATCCTGCCAAAACTACAGGAATAACCTTTAGCTTTTCAGTTCCAAGGCTTGATTTATTTCTGTAAGCCTTAATTGTCTCACCAAAACGGATTGGAATCTTTTGTGAAGTATCACAGGCGATTCGCTGTGGTGTATCTGGCATAAATGGATTTGGCAATCTCTTGGTAAGTACTGCATCCAAAAATTCCTGTGGTGAAAGCACCTTCGGATCTACTACAACCTTCATGCCCTCGTCCTTGCCCAAAGTTGTCACTAGCTTTTTCAAAACTTCATCATCCATTTCATCATGAATTGTTTTGTAACCAAGTAGGCATCCAAAAATTGCAAGTGCTGTATGTAAAGGATTGAGGCAGGTGCAGACCTTCATCTTTTCTGTCTTATCCACAGTCTGTCTGTCAGTAAAAATGATACCTCCCTTTTCATAAGCATCTCTTCCATTTGGGAAAAGGTCTTCCACAACAAGATACTCTGTTTCCTCCGCATTTACGAAGCTAGCCACATATGTGTTCTTAGATGTAACGATAGGCTCTGCGTCCTCAACACCATCACTGATAAGCATCTCTTTTACAGTGTCATCTGGTCTTGGAGTAATCTTATCTATCATAGAAAGTGGAAATGCCACTAGACGAGGATTTTCTATATAATCCAAAAATCCATTGTCGCATTTGCCCTCAGATACCCATTCCTTTGCAATCTCAACTACTGCTTCCTTAAGCTTGTCACCATTGTGAGAGCAGTTGTCCATGCTAACAACAGAAATAGGAAGGCTTCCCTCCTTATATCTTTCAAGTAAAAGTCCAACCACCTTGTTCATGTAGCTTCTTGTCTTGTATCCCTTTTCAGTGATGGTAAAGCTAACCATCTGAAGGGAAGGAGCACGAAAGATTTCTCTTAATCTCTCAATCTCCTTTGCATTTTCCTCATCTAAGATGCATGATTCTACGATGGAACCGATAACCTTTTTTTCCACAGTTCCATCAGCTCTTAATGTAGCAAGAATGCTTAAATCATCGTGAGGTCTGTTATATTTTTCAATAATCTCATAGTCGTAGCCTTCAGCAACAATCAGGCCTGTATCAATAACACCCTGATTTAAAAGTTCTTCAACTACATTTGCCTGAAAGGCTCTAAAAATATTTCCCGCACCGAAGTGAATCCACTTAGGATTTTGCTTCGTATTTGCGATAATCTGATTTCTATCATATTTAGGAAGACTATATCCCTTTTCTTCCCACGCTTTTCTGTCTTTAATACCTTCGTTTGTAAGCTTCATTTTTACACCTCATCTAGCTCTTCTCCTCAATGGGAAGCCTATTATTTATTGTTCTTCTCAATTGCTTCCCATAGACCATTAATATATGCTGCCCCAAGGGCTCTATCATATAAACCGTATCCTGGCATTGCCTTCTCGCCCCAAATCATACGTCCATGGTCTGGTCTGATAGGTCCAGTAAACCCAATATCGTATAACGCCTTTACGATTTCATACATATCAAAGCTACCATCACTAGAAAGATGAGCAGACTCCTCAAAATCTGTAGGCGAATTAAACTTTAAGTTTCTAACGTGGGCAAAATGGATACGACCGCGCAAGCTTCTAATCATATCTGGTAAATCATTTTCAAGATTTGTACCATAAGAACCTGAGCAGAAAGTCACGCCGTTGTGAGGATTGTCCACCATCTTCATCATGCGCTGAATATTTTCCTTATTGATGATGATTCTTGGAAGACCAAACACTGGCCATGCTGGATCATCAGGATGAATAGCCATGTTGATATCATACTTGTCACAAACTGGCATGATTCTCTCAAGGAAATATTTAAGGTTTGCAAATAAATCCTCGTCTGTAACATCCTTGTATTCTTCAAAAAGCTCCTTGACGTGAGCAAGTCTCTCTGGCTCCCAACCTGGCATCAAAGCACCATTTGTATCGCCAGCAATTGAGTCAAACATCTCCTCTGGCACAAGTGCATCAACAGCCTCTTGAGTATATGCCAAAACTGTTGAACCGTCAGGGCGAACTCTTGCAAGCTCTGTGCGAGTCCAGTCAAATACTGGCATGAAGTTGTAACATACCATGTGTATGTCCTCTTCGCCAAGATTTGTTAATGTCTCAATATAATTATCAATAAGCTGCTCGCGGCTTGGCTTGCCAAGCTTAATATCCTCGTGAATATTTACACTTTCAATACCTGCCACTCTAAGGCCTGCTGCCTCAACCTCGGCCTTCATAGCCTTGATTCTTTCTCTAGACCAAACCTCTCCTGGCATTGTGTCAAAAAGAGTTGTAATGACGCCCTTTACGCCAGGCACCTGTCTAATTTGTTCCAAGGTAACGGTATCAAAATCCTTACCGTACCATCTAAGTGTCATCTCCATATACGGGTTATAACCTCCTTGTTATCATTTCTCGCTAGTTACGCTCTCAAGCCTGAATATTGTCCTCGTCGACTAACACGTCTCCTTAGACAACATTCAGAGCTTGATAGCTACTAGCTATTTATAATTATTGGAAGAACAGTAAGCTAATCTTTCTACAAGTTTCTATTAACCAAGTCACAATTTCTTTTCTTGGGCAATAGCTTTTTTAGCCACGAATCTCATGCACAACTTCTGCGGCTTCACGGGTAAGCTGCTCTACTGCAGAAAAGTCTCCTGAGGCGATTAAGTCACCCTTTACCATCCAGGTACCACCACAGGCTACAATTTTGTTGTAGGCAAGGTAGTCCTTTACGTTTTCCTTATTAATGCCACCAGTTGGCATAAACTTTAGGTTGGTGTATGGTGCTGCAACTGCCTTTATCATAGGAAGCCCGCCAGCTGGCTCAGCCGGGAAGAACTTTACAAAATCAAGGCCAAGCTCCATAGCCTGCTCCATCTCGCCTGGTGTCTGAACTCCAGGTGTCACTGGATAACCCTTTTCAAGACAGTACTTAACAACAGTTGGGTTAAAGCCCGGTGCTACTATAAATTTTGCTCCGGCAGCAATTGCCTTGTCGGCCTGTTCGCAAGTTAACACTGTACCTGCCCCCACCAGCATATCTGGAAAATCCTTTGCCAAGATTCTGATTGATTCCTCTGCTGCAGCTGTTCTAAATGTAACCTCTGCAGCTGGCAATCCACCATTCATCAAAGCCTCTCCAAGAGGATGTGCATCCTCAGCATTTTCCAGGACAACAACAGGTATAATTCCAATTTTTTCAAAACGTGATTTTAAATCTTCATACATAATATAAAATCTCCTATCTACTTTATGTATATATATTATTTCCATTTGGAGTTTTATCCCATTGTTCCACTTGCTGGTTACATTGCAAAAATTGCTATTCTATGCTACCATTTTAACTGCAAAACAATATGATCACCTGAGAGATTATTTATCAAATTTTTAGTTTCTATGGGATATTCTCTCTTTAGAAAGATGATAATGAGGACATATCTATGAAAAAGAATCTTCAATCAGAATTTAGTACCAGACAGTACATGCTCTCTAGAGACTTCGAGATTTATTACTATAGCGATAGGACCATGCCAAAGGTGTCCACACACACCCACAGCTACTACGAGTTTTATTTCTTTATAGAGGGCAATATCAAAATGCACATTGATGGCAAGACCTTCAAGCCAACACCCGGAAGCATGATTATCATTCCACCGAACATGCCACATTTTGCCACCCTCCTTGACTCCGAGGTTTCCTACAGGCGATTTGTCTTTTGGATTACCTCAGACTTTTTGCAATCTCTTGCAAACATTTCCGAGGACTACCTATATCTGACAGACAAAACTGATTCTGATAAAGCCTTTTTCATGCATCATTTTGACGAGATTGAATTTAACACTATTCAGGGCAAGGTTTTTTCATTAATAGATGAGATTCACTCAAATAGATTTGGGAAGGATGCAAAGATTCTACTTTCTGTAAGTGACTTCATTTTGTCAATCAACAGACTTATTTATGAAGATAAGCACAAGAAAAACTTCGATAGCGACAGCGACACTTTATATCAAAGCTTGGTTCAGTACATTGAAACCCATATTGATGAGCCACTGACCTTAGACTTGCTTGCGGAGAAATTTCATATAAGTAAGTTTCATATTTCACATGTGTTTACAGAAACAAACGGTTTATCCTTACACAAATACATTGTCAAAAAGCGACTTGATATGTGCAAGGATGCCATACTTAGTGGCGCAGATATTTCTACTGTAGCAGCCAATTATGGCTTCAGTGATTACTCTGTTTTTTACCGAGCCTTTGTAAAAGAATATGGAAAATCTCCTAAAAAATTTCGAGATGAAATAATGAGAAACAACAATTAACCGCGGCTTTATGGGCCTGCATTCCATGATGATATTAAATCTTGCTTTAACGCTTTAATACACCAAATTGCAAACACTTTAAAGTGACTATATAATTAAGTCACTGTTAAAAAGAAGGAGATAAATATAATCATGAATGAAGAATTCAAACCCTATATCCCAGCGGACAAAGTTACCCCTGAGATAACATTTACTTCTGTCTTTATTGGTTTAATTTTGGCAGTAGTTTTTGGCGCAGCAAACGCCTATTTAGGACTTAGAGTCGGAATGACAGTTTCCGCTTCTATTCCAGCAGCAGTCATTTCTATGGCTCTTATCAGAGTTATTATGAAAAAGGATTCTATCCTTGAGAGCAACATGGTTCAGACCATTGGTTCTGCAGGTGAATCCCTTGCGGCAGGTGCAATTTTCACTATGCCAGCACTTTTTATCTGGGCTAAGGAAGGTGTAATGGATACCCCTTCTCTTATCTCTATTACAATAATTGCACTTTTCGGTGGATTACTTGGAGTATTCTTTATGGTTCCTCTTCGTAGTGCACTTATTGTTCAGGAACACGGTGTACTTCCATATCCAGAAGGAACAGCATGTGCTGAGGTACTTCTTGCAGGTGAAGAAGGCGGCTCTTCTGCAAAGGCAGTATTTTTAGGTATGGGAATCGGTGCAGTTATCAAGTTTATCGTTGATGGATTATATGCAATCCAAAGCGTATTCACAGTTAAAATCGAAGCTTTAAAAACAGAGTTTTCTGCTGAAGTTTATCCAGCACTTGTTTCTGTTGGATATATCTGCGGACCAAAGATTTCTGCTTTCATGTTTGCAGGTGGTATTCTTGGATGGTTCGTACTCATTCCAGCTATCGTTACATTCGGTGGAGATATAACTATGTATCCAGCAAGCGTTCCTATTTCTCAGCTTTATGCTGAAGGTGGCGCTGGTGCAATCTGGTCTAGCTACATCAAGTACATTGGTGCAGGAGCCGTTGCCTCAGCTGGTATCATAAGTCTTATCAAGACTCTTCCACTTATTGTTAGAACATTCGTTGATTCAATCAAGAGCATTTCAAAGACAGGCACAAGCTCAAATCTTCGTACTGCTCAGGATATTGATTTTAGATTTGTTCTTGCAGCAATTGCATTTTTAATCCTTGCAATCTGGCTTGTACCAGCAGTACCAGTTACATTCTTTGGTGCTATTATCATCGTTATCTTTGGCTTCTTCTTCAGTGCCGTATCATCTCGTATGGTTGGTCTTGTAGGAAGCTCAAACAACCCTGTTTCTGGTATGACAATTGCAACTATTCTCATTGCAACATTCTGCCTTAAGGTTCTTGGTGACAAGGGTCCTCACGGTATGCAGGGTGCTATCGCAATCGGTTCTATCATCTGTATCGCAGCATGTATGGCTGGTGATACTTCACAGGATCTTAAGACCGGTTACATCCTTGGTGCCACACCTAAGAAACAGCAGATTGGTGAAATTATGGGTACTATCGCTGCAGCACTTGCAATCGGTGGTGTTATGATTCTTCTTGATTCTGCTTATGGATTCGGTTCAGAAGCACTCGCTGCTCCACAGGCAACAATGATGAAGATGATTATCGAAGGCGTTATGGATGGTACTCTTCCATGGGCACTTATCTTTATCGGTGCATTTATTTCTATCGTGATAGAGCTTCTTGGTATAGCAGCACTTCCTGTTTCCATCGGTCTCTATCTTCCACTTGAGCTTTCTTCAACAATCATGCTTGGTGGTCTTGTTAGAAAATTTGCAGATGCCAAGTTTGGCGAGCAAAAGGACGAATCAGGAAAGGGTATCCTCTTCTGCTCAGGTCTTATTGCCGGCGAAGGTATTGTAGGCGTCTTACTTGCAATCTTAACTGTTGCAAATGTTACTAAGTACTTTGACTTAAGCGGTGTAATCCCTACAGGAAATGCACCTGCACTTATTCTCATCATTTTAGTTGTAGCTGCAGTTTGCTACTATGCAATAGGAAAGAAGAATGAAAAATAACAAGAATTTTTTAGATAACATCTATAAAATAAATGATGACCTCACCTGGACTCACTCTGAGTCCGGGGAGGTCATTGTTGATATGGTTAACAAAGGCTTTACCAATAAAATTGCACAGCGCTTTTTTCATAAGCCAGCTGTGTCGCATATACACTTAGAAGGTATGGGCAGCTTTATCTTTGGCTGCATAGACGGCCAGAAATCCGTATTTGAAATCGGAAAAATGGTAAAAGAAAAGTTCGGCGATGAAGCCGAACCTCTCTATGAACGCCTTAGCGTGTATATGAAGCATCTTGAACAGGTGGGATTTATTCGACTGAATTAATCAGTGCGAAAATCTCATCCTTTATCTGTGCATTGACTATTAGGGCATTCTCTCTAGAATCCTGGTTTGAATAGAAATAGAACTTAATCTTTGGTTCTGTACCAGAAGGTCTAATTGCAAACCAAGAGCCGTTCTCTAAAAAGATACGGATAGCATTTTGAGGAGGGATGTCCTCATAGCCTTTGATATAGTCAATAACCTTTTCAACTTTAGAACCAGCAACTTCTGTTGGAATATTCTCTCTAAACCATTTCATCATACGCTGAATACGCTGAGCCCCTGGGATACCCTCAAGGATAATGTTTGGCTCATCCTCAGCAAAGAATCCATACTTAGCATAGATTTCCTGAAGCACATCCCAAAGTGTCTTTCCTTGCTTGCGATAGTATGCTGCAGCCTCTGCAACCATCATACCTGCTGAGATACCATCCTTGTCACGGATGTCCTCGCAGATAGCATATCCAACTGATTCCTCGTAACCAAAGAGATACGTATATCCGTTATCGTGAAGATAAGGAATCTTTCCACAAATATTCTTGAATCCAGTAAGAGTTTCAAACATTTCAACACCATATGCCTTGGCCATGATTGTAGAAAGTGTTGATGTAACAATAGACTTAACCATAGCACCCTTCTCTGGAAGTGTGCCGGCATCCTTGTGTCCCTCTAAGATATAGTTTACAAGTAAATATCCTGTCTGATTGCCGTTAAGAGGCACATAGTTGCCTTTACTATCGCGAATCTCAATGGCAAATCTGTCTGCATCAGGATCAGTTGCCATAAGAAGCTCTGCACCAAACTTGCGACCATATTCCTCTGAAAGCTTAAATGCCTTAGGATCCTCAGGATTTGGATAACCTACAGTTGTAAAGTCTGGGTCTGGGTTCTCCTGCTCTGGAACAATAGTCCAGTTGGAGAAGCCTCTATCGTTAAGCATCTGTCTAAATGGAATTGAACCGCAACCATTCAGTGGTGTATATACAAGTGGAATAGATAAATCAAGCTCATCCCCTTCGTGAATTGCAAGGGCCTCAATCTTATCAAGGTACTCACGGTCATACTCTTCACCAAGTACTGTAATCTTGCCTGACTTAACTCCCTCTTCAAAATCTGACTTCTTGATGCCTGTCCACATATCAACAGCATTGATGCACTCAGTCATACCATCAGCAATCTCTGATGAAACCTGACATCCATCATCCCAATAAGCCTTATATCCGTTGTACTCCTTCGGATTGTGGCTGGCTGTAATGTTAATTCCAGACACAGTCCCAAGACGTCTAATCATAAATGCAAGCTCTGGTGTTGGACGCAAATCAGGGAATACATAAACCTTGATTCCATTTGCAGCAAAAATACCAGCAGCAAGCTGTGAAAACTCCTTGGAGAAATGACGTGGGTCATGGGCAATAACAACGCCCTTGTCACAAGCTTCCTTTCCCTTTGAAACAATGAAATCAGCAACGCCCTGTGTGGCCTTGCCTACCGTGTAAAAGTTCATACGGTTGGTACCGGCTCCAACCTTGCCTCTAAGGCCGGCTGTACCAAAGGATAAATCCTGATAGAATCTGTCCTCGATTTCTTTGTCGTCTGCTTTAATATCTAGCAGTTCCTTCTTAAGTGGGTCTGAATCCTGAAGCTTCTCTAGCCACAAATTATATCTAGATTGGTAATCCATATATTTTCCTCCGTTCCCCTGTATTGTTAATTTGCCAATGGGTCTAGCTTAAGCACAAGCTTCTCCACCTGCCATAGTTTCCTCAAGTCCATACATTGGAATATTTTATCTTTGGTAAAACTACCTAGACTTATTTTATCATATTCATCCAATTAAGTAATAAGTCAATATCAATTAGCTCGATAAACTGGAATTTGACTATCTAATCTATAGGCATTTCAATTACAAATACAAGGGTCACAAAAGTGACATTCGTTCAAAAAAATAGAATGACTGTAAAAACAGTCATTCTACAAATATATTTATTCTTTTTCTTCTAAAACGCTGTACAAATCATTCATGTAATTTTGGTACTCTTCTTTAGCTATTAAGAAAGGAATCGTTTCAATTAAAAAAGCTTCCTGCTCTTCTTCAAAAAAGTTTATTAAGTCATCATATATTTCTTCCGTCTGTGCTTTATGAAGAGCCTTATAATATTTAAGCTTATTTTTATCTTCGACTATAAAAGGATCTATTCCGTTTAAAAGTGATTCTCTAAAAAGAATCATTCTTCCGGTTCGTCCATTACCATCCTTGAAAGGATGAATGATTTCATATGCCGCATGAAATCGCGCTAAAGTTTCAAGTGTCTTTTCAGAACTATTATATTGCCTTAATAAATCTTTCATTGCTAAAGAGACATCATCTGGAAGTACAGTTTTTATATCATGTACTCTATTTTCCACTTTTTTATATTCGCCAGGAACACCTCCATTAGCTATAAATTCAAAAACACCATTTTCTAAAGCGAAATGATACTCTTTAATTAATTCCTCAGTTAAAGGTTTATCTAATGTGGCAATACATCTATTAAACATAGAAAAATGGCCAGTCATTTCTTCTACATCTTTAGGCTTATATACATGTCCATCTATTCCTATTGTGCCCGTATTAAAAAGTTCTGCGGTTTCGTCAGGAGTTAACGTATTACCTTCGATTCGACTTGAGTTATATGACAAAGCTCTTTGAGTATTTGCATATACACCTTGTCTATCCTGATGAGATAAATCAAATTTGTACTGTTCTATTAATTTTTCATTGAATTTGGGTTGTAGAATATGTTTGGCAAGTTCTTTTAATTCTTCAGATATAACATTATTTCTGTGTTCTGGCGTTTTAATTATAAAATCATTCGTTTTTTTAGATGTTTTATTATTATTTTTTAAAACTTCCTCTTTAACACTTTTTATTAATTCAACGGGAGTAATATTAAGCACCCCGGCCATTTTATAAATTGTATCTAAATCAGCTTTATCTATATCCCTTTTGCCATTTAAATAATATGTAAGCGTGGTCTTGCCTATTCCTGTTTTGTTAATAAAATCCGTTTTCTTTATTTGTTTCTCTTTCAATAAATCGCTAAAAATCATTTTTATCTCCTTAAAAAATGGTCACCGGAATACTTACAAAAAGGTCACTGAATATTTATATAATACATTAAAAACCTCTAAAAAACAACATTTTTAAAGGTCACAAAAAGGTCACTGAGATTGTCTATCAATATCATATTCTTCTTCCTTTTTAGGGATGTGAACCAATACATCCCTTTTTTGATGCAAAAAGCATTAGGCCCTACGTTAGACCTAATGCTTTTTTAACATATCATTTATTCAAGCAGTATCTTTAGTTGACAGTATAGTTACTATTCACAGTCTTCTAATTTTAACTGAGACATCTGGTATAGGTTCAATCGCAAAATAATGATTCTCTAATTGCTGCATGTAGCTTTTATGATTATGGGTGTTCTTTCAATTATTTGCACTTTTTTCTACAGTATGTATTGCTCAGACACCTACTTAGTAAGGAAAATTCCTCTAAAAGCTATATGCAGCTTTTTGTCTGATTTTGGAATGAATCTAGTGAAATAAAAAATGAGTTTTGCAAGATATGGACAGACCGAGCCACGGATGGCGAGGTCAAGGAAAGTTGAACACGGATGTGAATCTTGACTGGTGTCCATATCTACAAAACTCATTTTTTTAATTTCACTTGATGAATGTAACTTGAAGACAAATAAGCTGCATATAACTTATAGAGGAATTAATATAATTTTTCAGGTGTCTGAGCCACACATACAGTAGATTCAAAGTGCAAAATCAATGAAAGTACACCCACTTAAAGCTACATTTGCAGCAATAAGAGAATCTATTATTTTACTCAAATTCACCTATACCAGATGCCTTCAGTTACTAAATTATAAAGACTGTGAATAGTATCTACCTACCGCAACAAAATTGTATTAGAGAAATGGTTTAGTATATGCGGTAGTTACCGCTAAGTGAAAGCATTGCGAATAGGTAGAGGCAGTTGTCATAGTAGCGGCGCACCCCAGTTCTAAGAGGGGTGTTCCAGAAATCTATAACAGCCTGCTTTGCATTTTCACCGTCGGCTGCCAAACTAGCCTGTGCTATTGTAGCTGTAAGTCCAACTGGGTGAAGTGCCTGCCCCTCAAGGACAGTGCCGTCGATTTCGTAAATTCCACGATTGTTGTCTGCTGGCAAATCTGCAAAGAATTTCTGGAGGTTATTTGCAGTCTGTCGGCTCCATTTTCCAAATTCAGTGTCCTTAGAGAACCACTCGTAGTCAAGTCCAATGTTAGCAATTGTTCTGTAAGCATCACTGTAGAACCAATCGTGTCGACCACCGAAAGTCTTGTGATCTGGATAAGGCTTTCCATCATAATAACTGTATTCTGGGGAAAGACCAGTCTTAGGATGACAAGCCTTCTTCAAATATTCTCGGCTGGCATTTGCTGCCTTTTGCCAGAACTCCTTGTCCTCCTCGTTGCACCATTTTGCAAACAACTCATAAAAGTGTGGCAAATGGTAAGAGGGATCAGTGAATTCCAAGCCTGGAACAAACTTGATAAGTCCGTCGTCTGTCCACATGTTGTGTCCGCCGTAAAGCTGTTCATGATGGACGCAGGTCTTTAACAATTCTCTGGCCTGAGCGCCATAGTTGTAGATTCCTTCTCCATCGCCCCAGCGGTGACTGGCAAAGAATAATGCCATCGCAAAAAACTCTTCACCATCTGGTGCTGGTCCGTAGTCATTCTTTCTGCCGCTTGGATCAACTGACCAGGCAAAATATCCCTTGTTCTCTCCAGAATCAAGATACATATTTGTCATGGCCCAGTTCCAAAGCTGGTCAAATTCCTTTTTCTTGTCCAGCTGAACGCACATCATCATACCATAGGAAATGCCCTCTGTACGAGTATCCACATTTCCTGTATCCACAAGGTATCCCATGGTGCCGTCTGCTGTCGTCTCAAAGAAAGAATCTTTGCCGTAGAATATTTCCTGGAATGTTTCCTCTACTCTGGCTTGAATTTCTTCAGGGGTTTTGCCAATTTCAAGGAAAACGTTTCTGTAGTTCTTATCCATAATTGTCTCCTATTGCTAATTTACTCCTTAACACCACCTAGTGTAAGACCAGTTACGAAGTACTTCTGCAAGAATGGATAGATACAGACGATAGGCAACATTGTAACAACTGTTGCTGCTGCTCTAATTGATGTAGGAGTGATTGAACCTTCTGCATTCTTCATTGACTCTGCAGATGAACTCTGGTTAGTAACTGAAGAAAGAAGCTTCATCAACTCGTACTGTAAAGTAGTATACTGAGTAGCCATTCTGTTATAGAGCATTGCATCGAACCAAGAGTTCCACTGGAATACTGCTACGAAGAGTGCAACAGTGGCGTAAACTGGCTTACAAAGTGGAGAAATAATTTTTAGGAAGATTGTTGTATAGCCAGCTCCGTCCAACTGTGCAGACTCCTCTAAACTGTCTGGAATACCTCTCATATAGGTTCGAATAACTAACATGTTAAAGGCAGATATCATTCCCGGTATTACATAAACTAAAAAGCTATTTGTAAGTCCTAATGATTTATAAAGAAGGAAGGTAGGAATTAAACCACCATTAACATACATTGTAATTACCCAAAACAATGAAAGGGGTTTTGCGAAAATAAAGTTCTTTCTACTAACGATAAATGCAAGTATAGCATTTGTAACAAGGGCAAGAACTGTACCGATAAGTGTACGAAGAACTGTAATGTAAGCACCTGTAATAAGGTTGTCCTTTGCAAGTACTGTTGTGTAGTTCTTCCATGTAAACATTCTTGGCCACAAGTAAATGCCACCACGCAAGGCATCTGTACCTTGGTTAAAAGAAATAGCAACTGTATTTAAAACAGGATAAAGTGTTACGATAACGAACACTATCATGAATATTGTATTGAAAATTCTGAAGGCCAAATCCGGGCCTGAAATTTTCTTAAAACGTCTCTGTAAATTCATTTCCGGCCTCCTTTAGAATAATCTTTCTTCACCATGTCTCTTTGCCATATTGTTAAAGAAGACAATGAGAACAATACTTACTACACTCTTGAAGATACCAGCGGCTGTACCAAGTGCATAATCCATCTGGCTGATACCCCATTTAAGTACGTAGATATCAATTGTCTGAGAAACCTTCTGAATAAGACCATTTCCCAAGATGTACTGGATTTCGAAACCAGCATTCAAAACATTACCTACATTCATAAGTAAAAGAATCATAATTGTTGGCTTGATACCAGGCAATGTAACATTTTTAATCTTTGCCCATCTACCAGCGCCGTCGATAGCAGCCGCCTCATAAAGCGAAGGATCTATTGATGTGATTGCTGCTAAATATATAATTGCATTCCAACCTGTTTCCTTCCAAACATTTGCGAAGGCAACAATAGGCCAGAAGTATTTTTCGTGCGCAAAAAAGTCAATTGGCTTTGCAAAAATATGAAAATGAACTAATAACTCGTTGATGATACCAGATGCTGAAAGTGCATCATGCAAAATACCTGCAACGATAATCCAAGATAAAAAGTGTGGTAAGTAAGAAATAGTCTGAACTACCTTTTTACCGCCTTTAGATGCAACCTCATTTAAGAGTATCGCAAATACGATAGCCATAATAAATGTGGCAACCAAGTTTATAATACCCATTGCAAGGGTGTTTCGTATTACTCGCAAAAATGCTACGTCTGAAAATAGCATTTTGAATTTGTCTAACCCGATAAACTGTGAATGTAAAATACCTGTTACTGGTTTGTAGTTTTGGAAAGCCATTAGCCATCCAACAAGTGGAACATAATAGAATATAATTCCATAAACAGTGATAATCGCGGCCCATATCAAAAGCACTTTTTGGTGTTTAACATCGGTCTTTGTAAATGATTTCGCTTTCATGTTTTCCTCCCTTTTAGGATTATTTTTTGCTTTCCCCCAATTTTTTTACTGAATTTAGGTATAAAAGTAGCGGGCATTAGTAGGACAATGCCCGCTACGGGTTGTTAAAACCTATTATTACCTAAAGAATTACTTATATTTAGCTGCTGCTTCGATACGACGATCAAGCTCTTCCTGCATTTCCTTAAGGAAGTCTTCTGGATGACAATCGTTGTATACCTTCATGTATTCATCCCAGCCTTTTTCGAAGTCGTCTGCCATAACTACCTTTGGAAGGTACTCATGCTTAACTTCACCCATCTTGTTCCAAGCTGTACCACCTGGTGTAGATGTTGTCATTGTCTGAGAGAATGTGTACATTGGATACCAATCTCCTGGAGGAGGTGTAGTACCAAGCATATCTACGTATGTCTCAACGCCGTATGCGTCGAAGCACTTCTTAAGATTATCTGAAAGTCCATCATAGAACTCACCTGGCTGGTTCTCAGGTCTTGTAGCATTGATACCGTCAGTGCTTGTACCCTCCCAACGTGGGAAGTAAGAATATGGGCAAAGGTGTGCAGCCTTGTAAGCTGTATCTGCGCAATTCTTTCTCTCTTCAGGTGTTCTGTAGAATACACCGTTCTCATCAACTTCGTAGTCAACACCCTCTACACCCCAAAGTCTAAGGTTAAGAAGATCCTGATCAAGAATGTCGTTTACGAACTGAAGTGCACCTTCAACGTCCTCACAGCTTGTTGTAATAGCAAGACCAGAAGAAACGTTTAATACTCCGCCTGAGTTGTGCCACTGGTTCTTCATGCCCTTCTCAATTGTGATTGGAAGTGGAACATACTGGCAACCTTCCTTATCAAGGCCTGCTGTCTTAATAGCATCACCAGCTGTGAATGCGAAATCCCACCACTGATCAATCATACCGCAAACACGGCCTGAAGAAAGCTTTGCGATATACTCGTCATAAGACTGAGTAAATGACTCAGGGTCTACGATACCCTTTTTGTACTCTTCGTTAAGCTTCTCAAAATATTTTTTAGCTGTAGGTGTTGTATTGTAATCGATAACAGTCTTTGTCTCTGGGTCTACGATACAAGAACCATCATTTGGATAACCATCAAGGAACTGTGGAGCATTCTCTAAACAGAAGTATCTCCAGTCGTCACAAAGAATTGTGTAAGGAATGTTCTCTGTGCCATCTTCCATTGTTGGATTTGCTTCAACGTAATCCTCGATAAGGTCGAAGTACTCATCCATAGTCTCAATTTTTGGATATCCTGCCCACTCAAGAACTCTTGTCTGAATCCAGAAAGCCTCGTCGTTTTGCTCACAGGCTTTTTCCTCGCCCTGGATATTAGAGAACTGTGGAATCCAATAGATGTGACCATCGCTCTGGCGAAGGCTATCCCATTCCTGCTCTGTAAAGAAATTTTTGATATTTGGATAATCATCGAGGTAATCATCAAGTGCTACAAGAGCACCAGCCTCGTACATCTGAACCGAACCATTTCCAGCTTCAATAAAGTCTGGGTACTCGCCGCTGGCGATAAGTGTACCAATTGCTTCCTCCGCTGTCTGTCCTGTAAGCCAAGTCTCCTTAACTGTACAGCCAGTCTTCTCAGCCAAAATCTTCTGGACATCATTGTCATCATTAAGCTCGTTACCAGGTACTGCAAAGAATCCAGTGAACTCTTTGATACCATCGGCATTAACGGCTCCACCACGTCCAGCCTGCTTTCCACAGCCTGTTACAACAGTAGAAAGCATTGTGGTGACTAATAATGCACTCACAATTTTCTTTTTCATGTAAACCCTCCTATTTTTTCCAGACATTAATTGTCCCTCTTTTATGTTAATATTCTATGTAAAATGCCCCGGCAAAACATCGGAGAAATTATAGAAAAAGGTAGGATAAATTATATATTCTTTTTATACTTTGTCGGGGTGCATCCCTTGGCGTCAATGAACTTATTTACGAAGTAGTCAACGTCCTTGTAGCCTACTGCTTCCGCCACTTCGTAGATTTTCATATCACTCTTTCTAAGGAGTTTTGCAGCCTCTTCGATTCTATGATTATTCAGGTAATCTTTAAAAGAACACCCGTATTTTTTTCTAAATAGCTGACCTAAATATGCAGAATTGACAAAGTACTTTTCACTGAGGTCCTTAAGGGTAAGGTTAGAAGCGTAATTCTTTTTAACCTCCTCCTCGATGTCACCAAGGACACCCTTGGAAACATTTTTCCTAAGCTGTGACAAGTACTCTCCATATGCATAGGCCATTCTTCTAAGGTGAGTCTTGCCGCCTCGGCTTTTGCCCTCCTCAGAAGTATTCTCAGAAATCATTCGCAATATTTCTTCCTGATTAACTTCACTGTCCAATTCACTAGCAAGGTGAATCAACTGGAAAAGCAGGTAGTTGATGTTGAGATTCATAGTGGATTCTGTAACACCAGTTTTTTGCATCTCCTCGTAGAACTCATCCACAGTCTTTCGAATCTCCACCTTCTCGCCGCGCTCGATGCCTGCAATAAGGTTATCCAACTGCTTTTTGCAAATCAGCACACCTGTACCACTAATCTTGTACTCGTTCTCATAGTAATAGATATTTTTCATTTCTCTAAAGCCCTGAAGGGAACGAAGCACGTTGGTTGTTCCATAGGACTTGGAAATATTTTTAATGCCGCTTACACTTTTGCCTACAAGCATAGTAATTGGCAAATTGGTGTTGGTAATGAGATAGTCTAAAAATTTGCTTAGGTACTCTTCCCTAGTAAGCTGAATGCGCCTTGCCATGGCCTCGCTATAGATAAATCCCACGTCATAAATCTTTTCACTATCGGAAACATCCATGATACAAAACTGAGCATCGTCCTTTAAAAAGTCAAAGGCTGCAGAATAAAGCTTGCCAAGTTGACCCTTTTTCTCCTCGTCAGAAAAATCCTCGGAAAGAGTCTCAACATCAAGCTGAATCTCCACATAGGACATATCCTCTTCAACATTCATCTTGTCTGCAAGATACTCTAAATTGTTGCGGTCAAACTTTCCACTTAAGAGCTTCATTAAGGTTCTATCTAAATATGCTTTTTCTTTTCTAGCATCATTTTGTCTTTTGGTATTACGCTCTGTATTAAGGTCTGCCACCTTAACCAAAATTTCTTTGAGCTGATCGCTTTCAACTGGCTTTAAAATATAGTCGGTGCAGTCGTATCTTAAGGCTTCTTGGGCATAGCTAAACTCAGCATATCCACTTAAGATAACAAAATACGCGTCACTAAGCTTTTCCTTATGGATAGCCTTCAGCAATTCAAGTCCAGACATAACAGGCATCTTGATATCCGCAATTATCAAGTCCACAGTCTCTTCCTTCAAAAAGTCCAAGGCTTCCTGACCATTTGTGGTAGTATACACCTGCCAGCCCTCGTCTTCCCAGTTAATAAGCTTTTTTAAACCCTGTAAAATAAATGGTTCGTCATCAACTAACAATACTTTTAACATTACTTACTTCCCTTCAAATATTTAAGTGGTATCCTAATCTGAATCAATGTACCAGTTCCATATTCAGAATCTAAATCAAATGTAACCGTATCCTCTGTCATCATCTTTAGACGTACACAGGCATTTACAACACCTACTCTAGTCTTTTCCTTGAGCATATCGATGCTGGCGCTTCTCATTTTTTCAAGGAGAGTTGCTGCCTCTTCCTCGTCCATTCCACCACCGGTATCCTCTATTTCCATTGTCATGATTTCATCATCTGTCGATATTCTAACAAAAATCCATCCCGGTGTAGTCTTGCTTTCAATTCCATGGACGCAAGCGTTCTCAACAAATGTAACAAGTGTAAGCTTTGGTATAGTAAAATCCTTGCAATCCTCCTCCAAATCAATCTCAAAGGAAAGTCTGTCACCAAATCGATATTTCTGCAGTTGCAAATACGCATCTACGAATTCAATTTCCTTATCGATTTCGATAATATCATCATGCCACTCGGTGTACTGCCTCTGAAGCTTAGCCAAGTGCTCCACCATCTTAGAGGTTTCTATTTCTTCTTTTAATAGAGAATGCATTCTGATACTCTCAAGGGCATTAAACAAAAAGTGAGGATTGATTTGGCTGTGAAGCGCTAGAAGTTCCGCATTTTTTCTAGCCACCATCATATCCTGCTCTCTAATTTTATTCTCAAACTCATTGTGCATCAAATCACTGACAAAAAGTGGCAAGAGAATATTCATAAGTCCTAGCAACACCACCTGATACCAACTGTTCTTAAGTCTCTGGAAAATGTTGCTGTTCTTGCTGCCCTCAATATTTATAGTTAACTCTAGGTCGTAAACTAAAATGTCTTCCTTGTATGCTATATTCTTAAGCTCCGAAGAAGGCTTGTAGCCTTTGCTTCTGTTACTGTATGGCTCGTTTGATAAAAGCACCCTAGAGTCATCACAGATGTAAGCCTTGTTTTCATAGTTAAGGTTGGTCAAAACTTCTGCACATTTACTGTAATCTATCTCTATCAGCAGAATGTTTTTAGAATCCCTGTCATAGTAATTTAGGCGCTGAAAATAATAAACCGCTCTACGACTGTTGACATCCATTGGCTCTCTCTCGCCAAAATACAAGCCTCTCCTAAGCTCATTTTCGTGCATATACTGGTACCAATCAGTTTCGTAGGCCTGCTCTATCTGCCTAAACTCCGAACCGTTTGTAATTGTCTTGTTGCCTTGGTAAATATTGAATTTAAGTCCCGACTGACCCTCTACCATGCTAAGTAAAGTGTCATCAAAGAAAGCTTTATAAGCTTCATAATATTCAAGATTAGAATTGTAGTGTCTGTTTAGGAACTGATCGATATAGAGACTGCTATAAAGGGCATTGCCCAATTTAGCAGCCTGATCAATCTGATTAAAAAATGTGTAGTGAACGGCGTTGGCCTCATTTCCCAAAAGATGCTCCTGAGTAGCCTTATCAGCGCGATAAACACCAGAAACAATAAGGATATCAGCTATAAGCAAAGGAATAATAACAAACAAAACGTACAAAAATATCATGTTGCGTCTTGTTTGCGCTTTGCTAAATATCTTACCAATAAGGGAACCACGCCTAGCCATTGTAAAAACCTCACTACTAACTTTATTTTAGGGTTAAATTTCTTTTTCTAAATTAAGCCAAGCAAAATCGCAGTAGTTGTTGCTGTCCTTGCCGTTTGAAGATGTGTACATTCCCACTGTACAGCCTACAAATCCCCCGGCCTCTTCTGTGGTGTATGGCAATAAATCTATGTCTGATTCTACAAGTGTGTACTGGTTGTCAGCCACCACATAGGCACTTGCCCTTTGATTTTTGACCGCTAGTTCAATCTCTACTAAGCCATCTGCCAAGGCCTGACTTGATGTAACAACCTCTTTACCCTTAACGCATTTACGAACTTGAAGAACCCTCTTACCACCTTTGGAAACAATCTCAAGTACCAAATGGTTTTCATGGTTTTGGAATAATACAAGTCCTCCACACTCATTTTCATTTGCTGGCTGAAAGTCCACGCCACAGTTAGCCTTGAAAGAATAGTCCTTCTGACGAAGTCCCAAATATGAAGGATAGCACATATCCTCTATTCTCTCAGGTCTTGTATATAATCTAAGGAAGCCTGGACGCTCCTCTAAAGAATAAATGTCTTTGTTTCTTTTTTCAATACCCACTAATCTGTCGTCTAGATTGCTAGTATAGAATTTGAGCTGGTCGCTCCACTCATTTTCCTTAGGGAATGGACATTCCTCAAATGGCAAATCAACACTGTTTGTAAGCTTGCCAACTCCAGGATTAATTACTGGCCATCCATCTTCCCAAACAACTTTTGCAAGGAAAGTTTCACGGCCCAAGCTACAGTGCTTTTCACATGGACGAGAAGCAAGCATTACGATGTACCAATTGCCATCCTTGTCATCCACAATATCACCGTGACCGGCATAGATAATTGGATAATCCTTACCCAAATTTCTGTGAGTAAAAATTGGGTTGCGTGGGCATCCCTCAAACCACGCAAATAACTCCTTTGAGCGAGCAACTGAAATTGCATGCTCAGGACCTGTACCTCCCTCTGCATGGATAAGGTAATAATAGCCATCCTTCTTGTAAAGGTGTGGACCCTCTGGCCAAATAACATCCTTTACTGCACCTTTCCAAATAGCCATAGAATCGCCAACAAGCTTCATGGCATCAAGGTCAAGCTCCTGAACCCAGATTTCCCAATCGCCATTGTAGCGAACGCCCTCTGGATTTGGCCTTGTACCAACATAGTAGCACTTGCCATCATCGTCAAAGAAAAGTGATGGGTCAATACCCGGACACTCCTTTTCTCCAAGGTAATATGGCTCCGACCATGGTCCCTTTGGGTCCTTGGCTGTCACAAGGAAGTTTCCGCCATCATCAATGTTGGTGGTAATCATATAAAATGTCCCGTTGTGCTCACGGATAGTAGGTGCAAAAATGCCCCTTGAAATCTCCTCTCCGTTAAGTGGGAGCTGACTCTCTCTATCAAGTACATGCCCAATCTGCTCCCAGTGCGCCAAATCCTTGCTATGGAAAATTGGGACACCTGGGAAATATACAAAGCTTGAACATACTATGTAATAGTCATCGCCTACGCGGCAGATGGAAGGATCCGGATAGAATCCTTTAAGTATAGGGTTGTGTGCTATTGTCATAACTTTACCTCTTTAGATTAATGTAGTTTATGAGAAAAATCTTACCTTCACAAGCATTAGATATTCCTCCGGTGACTAAAAATGTCACCTTCGGAACACTAATAGCTTGTTAAGGAGATTTTTCACTCTACTTTAATTTAATTCCTATCTCGCCAGTTACACTCTCAGAGCTTGATAGCTACTGGCTATTACTACTTCTCATTTTACAATTCCAAAACTAGTATAGTGAATTATGATGACTTATATAATGTCACCTCCAAAACACTAATAGCTTGTTAAGGAGATTTTTCAATTTACTTTTTATTTAACAACTCCAAATCCTAAGATAGTGAATTTATTACGGATAGGATCATCGTCCACAACTACCTCTACGTGGTGGGTAGCAGTTTTGGTGTCTTGGATTATGATTAGTGGATTGCAGTGACACCATCTGTTGATATATGGGTCAAGGTCTCGGACGAATTTACCATCTACATATACCTTTGCAGTGGCGGCATCAACTTCCCCTGAATCCTTCATGATTATTATAAGTGACTTACACTCAATATCCATTTTGAAGGAATCCTTGTTGCCACTAGCTCCATCATACATCCAGTTATAAGGTAACATTGGAGTAAGGTTTAAATCCATGTCTACCTCAACAGATTGAAGGAAATCATCTGTAAATGTAAATCCACCGGCATCTATTTTTGCATAATCTGTATTATCCTTTTTATCAAGTAGGAATACATCATCAAAGGACTTTCCTATAGCTGCTGGCTCATCAAGCTTTGGGTCGTAGCTAGCAGGTACTTCCTTAGCTAGAGCCAACTCCATTATATTAATCAAGCTATCAGCCATGATTGTATGTCCCAAGTTGGTTGGATGGAACATATCATAAAAATACTGATGCTTTGTAATGATTCTTGAGTCTCTATCATAGAACTGGTCCACGACAGCATTTTTAACGCTTGCCATTGGAAGCTCATAGCGCAAACCAACTGGTATTAATCGCTCCTGGAAGTTAGAATCATCCGCAAATACGGAGAACATAAGCATCACTGCAGGATTACTTGGAAGAGCCAAAGCCTTTCTAACTAGACTTTCAAAGCAATCGCCCTTTGTCTCATCCGCCTCATCGTTAACAGCAAATTCTACGATTAACAAATCCACATCAACTGTGCCGTCTCTAAGCACATCTCTATCAAAACGAATCATACCCAGTTCTGAAGGTGTGCCGCCGATTCCAGCCTTAACATAGTGAATGTTATCACCGTTTCCCATAAGCTTTTTGAAGCCTAAGTATGATTTGTAAGCATAGCACTCTGTGTTGATTGGTGTTGCACCAGCACCCTGAGTAATAGAACCTCCGATGTAACAAATATTTACATCCTTGCCGCTTTTAGCCTTTGCTACCACGTCCATAAGTCGCTTGGTATTTCCAAGGCTAACTAGGGATTTGTCTATTAGCTTTTTGTATTCTGCAGAATCGGTGTTGACTGGCAATGCCTCCAACTGAGTTGGGGCTTCAAAGCCGTCATTTAAATATAATCTCACTGAAAGATACGCCTTCTGCTCAGGCTTATCAGTATGGATACGAATTTGACCAGGAACATCATCATCCTCAGTCCATGCTATATCCTTCATATAGATACGCTGTTCGGCACCGTTGGTCTTTTGCTCAGAAATGATGTTGGCACCGCCTCCGTATAAATCTTTTTTGCCGTACATTTGGAATACAAATTTAGCTGTATCGTCTTTGTTTTCCATTTCTATAGTAACGCCAATACTATGTACAAGTTTTTTGAAACCTTCAACTGTTTCAAGAAGCTTTAAAATCTTTTCATCAGTAACATATCCTGTGAAGTTAGCGCTGCTTACCAATCTGCCATCACTTTGATATAGGTAGCAAACGCCCTTTCCATCCTCTTCTGATGTGAAGATTTCTTTATCTCTATTAATGTAAAAAAATGGTCTATCCTTCTCAGGATCTGTTGGAGCTTTTACTATTTCCATTATATAAATTCCTCCTTTGCCCCAGTTTATTACCTCATCCCCCTAAGGGGAAGGCATAAATCATCTCAACCCAAAAGGGAAAATTTTAGTTTAGTATTCTACAGCAGTCACATCTCCAGAAAGTTCAACAGTGAATTCATCACATCCTCTTCCTGTAAGTTTCTTACTTCTTTCATCTGGCTGCTGACCACCGACGTAAATCTTGAATTCGCCAGGCTCAACGATGCACTTGCCCTTCTCATCAATAATTGCAAAATCGCGAGCATTTAACTCGAATACAACTTCTTTAGATTCATCTGGAAGAAGTGCAATATTTGCAATCTTTCTAAGACTATAGTTTGGCACGCGAGTGCTTGCTTCAACATCCTTTACGTAAAGTTCAACTGTCTCGTGACCATTGTATTTGCCAGTGTTTTTAACTGTTACCTTTACGGTAAATTTATCTCCGATAGCCCCCTGCTTCTTATCGATTGATGCATTGCTATACTCAAACTTAGAATAGCTCAAGCCATAGCCAAATGGATAAAGTGGTGTGCCCTTATAGTATCTATAAGTACGATTCTCCATTGAGTAATCGGTAAAGTCAGGTAAATCCGCATCTGATTTGTAGAATGTAAGTGGTAGCTTTCCTGCAGGACTATCTTCGCCGAAAAGTACTTCTGCAATAGCCTTGCCGCCTCTAGCACCTGGATACCAGCAGTGCATTATCGCATTTACGTTTTCCTCAGCCCAGCTTAAATCCATAGCAGAACCTGCAAGTACCAAGAGAACTACAGGCTTGCCAATAGCTGTAACCTTTTCAACAAGCTCCTGCTGCAAGCCAGGAAGTCTAAGTCCCTTCTTGTCTCCACTTCCAAACTCGTTGCCGGCATCGCCTTCCTCTCCTTCGATTGAAGAATCAAGACCCATACACATTACAACTACGTCAGAATGCTCTGCCACTGCCATCGCCTCGGCGAAATCATCCCTTGCCTCTGAAAGCACGTGCATTCTATCTTTCCAAAGATGTGTGCCATCTGCATGGAATACGCGCACATCATCGCCCACGTATCTTTGGATTCCTTCTAGAACCGTAATATATTCTGATGAAATACCCTCGTAATTTCCAACCAATGCCAACCTAGAATTTGAGTTAGGTCCGATAACACCGATTGTTTTAATTGCATCCTTTTTGAGAGGGAGCATACCATCATTCTTAAGAAGTACAAAGCTTCGCTTTGCCGCTTCATTGGCTATTTCTTTATGCTCTTTGCACTCAACAACCTCGTATGGAATATCATCGTACTTGCTACCGCGCTCTGGAAGAGTTCCAAGACGCAGGCGAATCTCCATAAGGCGAATTACAGACTCATCAATTGTCTCCTCTGTAACAAGTCCTGCCTTATATGCATAAATAAGCTTCTCGTATACACAACCACAGTTCAAATCACAACCGTTGTTAACAGCAAGTGCGGCTGATTCAACCTCGCACTCAGTAACCTTGTGATTCTCGTGGAAGTCTCTGATTGCCCAGCAGTCAGAAACTACGTGGCCTTCAAATCCCCAGTCATCTCTCAAAATATCCTTCAAAAGCTTCTTGCTGCCGCAGGCTGGCTCACCGTTTACACGATTGTAGGCACCCATAACGGCCTCTACTTTAGCATCCTTAACAAGACGCTTGAAAGCATAAAGATATGTATCATATAAATCCTGCTCAGAAACCTTTGCATCAAAATGATGTCTCTCAGCCTCTGGGCCAGAATGAACTGCAAAATGTTTTGCACATGCTGCGGACTTTGGATTGTCCAAATCATCACCCTGAAGTCCCTTTACATAAGCCATTCCAAGCTGGCCTGTAAGATATGGGTCCTCACCATAAGTCTCATGTCCTCTACCCCAACGTGGGTCGCGGAAAATATTTACATTTGGCGCCCAATAAGTCAGCCCCTTATAAATGTCTCTATCGCCGTGCTTAACAAATTCATTGTACTTAGCTCTTCCTTCAGTAGAGGTAATGTCTGCAACTGACTGCACTAAATCCTCATCAAAGGTTGCTCCAAGTCCGATTGCCTGAGGGAAAACTGTAGCATCTCCCGCTCTTGCTACTCCGTGCAAAGCCTCATTCCACCAACAATATTTTGGAATCCCTAATCTATCAATCTCCTGGGCATGGTGAAGCATCTGCCCGCATTTTTCTTCGATGGTCATTTGAGAAACTAATTCTTTAGCCCTCTTCAATGTTTCCTGATTCATCTACAACTTCTCCTTCTTCTGACTTGTTAATCATTTCTAACTGTTTATTAAACTCCTTACTGATGTAAAAAAGCGATACCGTTGTGGCAAACAGCCAAATGGCAAGCCCCCACTCAATATACCATGCACATATAATGTAAGGAAGAAATGTCACTATAAAAATCAGCACCATTCTTGGAAAATTCAAAAGTGCCATCACCATAGATGCCTTGAAAAGCTCTTTGTTGGTGACATTGTATCTTGCCAAGAATGGGAACATGCAATATATAACAGACCATACTACAAAGGAAATCACCGCAAGTGCAACCTTTAATGCAAAAGGCATTGTGCTTGCCACTCCATAAATCACCTGGTACCAGTCAAAGGCCAAAATCAGAACAACCACAAGTGCAATTAGCCACATAACAGTAGCTTGCTTGAAATTCTCCTTGAAGGATTTGAAATATGCTTTTACAGCGCTTGGCTCTTCGCCCCTAACCATTTTCATTGAAACATAAAACTTGGCTGTAAAAGCCGCTCCAATTGTAACTATTGGAATAGAGCAAAGAAGAGTCAAAAGGTTGATAATAATAAAATCTGTTACCTTCCCTAAAAACTCCATTACTTCGCTGTCTGGTCTTAAAATATCCATAATCAATTACTCCTTTAATATTACTTAAGGAAAGTTACTCTTAGAATAGAGTATAAAAATCTCCCACTAACATCTACTGACAAATTTTAGATATTAGTAGGAGAAAATATTACTTCTTGTGGCTACTTAATGAAAAATCCACAAATAGAGTTATTCTATTCTTCAATTGTTGTTGCAGAACCATATTTTGCTTCGAATTTTTGAATTCTCTCATCGATTATAGCCTGTCCGCCAGATGAAAGATAATCTTCAATCGCTGCATCCCAAACCTTGTCGAAATCAGCTGGCTTAGCAACTATAGATGTATCAAAAGCAACCTCGCTCTTAACTCTTAATGCCTCGCCCATACCATTTTCAGCAACGATTTCCTGAACCTTCTCGTTCTTGTCTGGCTTGGTGTTGGTAGCTGCATATTCAATAGCCTGCTCTACATCTGCAGGGTCACTTCCTGGATAGCTGTGAGCTAGTGAGAGAAGTGTAAGGTCTTCGTCTCCAAGTGAAAGACCGTTGCAAGTGATTGTGTAATCAATGTTATTTCCTGAGTTCATAATCTCCTTGCTTCCCTGAGGCGCTGCGATAACCTCGATGGCACCGTCATCTAAGATTTTGTGAGTCTTGCCCTCATCACCAATCTGTAAGTACTTAATGTGCTCTGGATCTGAAATCCAATCAAGATAGAGAAGTGATGCAAGTGGCTCCTCATTTGTAGCTGGGAAGAAAATCTTTCTATCGCCTGCTGTTGAGTCTACATACTTAAGAGTTTTACCCTCTGAGTTTTCGAAGCAGTCTACTGCAACATACTTTGCATCATCACCAACCATGCGCTTTAAGTTAGCCTGGATTGAGTCCTCACCATTTCTGAAAGGATAATCCCAGTTGTGCTGGAATGCGCCTACATAACCAGCCTTCATCATGTCATCCTCTGTAGAATCACCTGCTGTGTAAAGAGCGAAATCTTTCCAAATCAAGCCATCGTTATACCAGTCATTTAAAATCTTAACAGCTTCTTTAGTGCCCTTTTGTGTAAGCTTTCTGTCATCGAATCCATTTACATAAAGCTCTTTATCTGTAATCTTTGGATCCATCTGTGACTCTATCAAAAGAGCTGCTCTCCAACCTGCATCATAAGAGATTGAGAATGGAACCATCTTCTTTGCATCCTTGCCAAGGAGCTCATCTGCATTATCTCTAAACGCAACAAGGCAGTCATGGAACTCATCAATTGTCTTTGGCTCCTCAAGGCCAAGCTTATCAAGCCAATCCTTTCTCATGAAAGTAAGGATTCTTCTGTTGTTTGCTCTCTTACCCTCGATTGCCCAAAGGTTGCCGTTTTCTTCCTTCAAGTTCCAGTAAATATTTGTGTCGCCCAACCAGTTGTTAAGATTTGTAAGCTCATCGCCATACTCATCAAGCATAGGCTTCATATCAAGTACACCGCCCATGTTTGCGTATGTCTGAATTGTTGGGAATGAGTATGTAAGGCAAATATCAGGAGCTCCACCTGAAGCCAAAAGGTTATTGATCTCCTCTGTCTCTGTCCAACGAGGAACTGAAACGAACTCAACCTCTACGTTGTGGTCCTCAAGCATTCCCTTTTTAATATAATCTGTGTACATGTTGTTTATTGGGTCAGACTGTCCATCGATACCTCTGTCATAAACCTCCACAGTTATATGCTTAGTCTCTTTAAATTTTCCATCTACAAGCTCATCGGAACCTGTAGAGCCACCGCCGCTTTTTCCTGAGCTCTTACCGCCACAGGCCACCATGCCAAGGCCCATTACACAGGCAAGTGCAAATGCAACTATTCTTTTTTTCATTTTCTTAATGACCTCCCAATTTAAAATTCTTTTATTCTTTTACCGCTCCAAGTGTTACACCGTGAATGAAGTACTTCTGTAAAAATGGATAAATGCAGAGGATTGGAATCGTCGAGAACATGACGATTGCAGCCTTTAGCGATTCATTTAGACCAGGAGTTGAAAATCCCTCCTGTGTGGCCACTTCTACAGAGTTCATGTTGTTTAGAATGTTGTATAACAACAACTGGAGTGGATAAAAAGCTTTGTCCTTCATGTACATAAGTGCATCAGAATATCCATTCCATCTGCCCACTGCGTAAAACAGCGCTAGGGTTGCAATAACCGGCTTTGAAAGTGGAATATAAATGCTCCATAGGATTCTGAAAAATGATGCACCGTCAATCTCTGCTGACTCTCTTATGGACTCTGGAATTCCATAGAAAAAGCTTCGCATGATAATCATGTTGTACACGCTTAAACATCCCGGCAAAATCAATACCAGGGGATTATCAAGAAGGTTCAACTCCTTCATAAGCAAATAATTTGGTATTGTTCCTGCGTTGAAAAACATTGTTATCGTAATTACGATATTGAAAAACTTTCGGCCCTTGAGCTTTCCAAAAATCAATGGATAAGCACAAAGAATCGTCATTGCCAAAGAAATAAACGTGCATACTACCGTCAAAAATACTGTCCATATAAATGACTTTATATATTTAGGGTCAGCAAGAACCGTCTTGTATGCGGCTACGTTAATACCCTTTGGCCACAGATATACTTCTCTTTTTATTAAAAAATCTGCTCCGGAAAGAGAACGAGATAAAAGGTTAATCATTGGAATTAAGCAAATCAAAGCTATGACTACGCAAATACCAATAAATACCACGTCTCCACCCTTGGAACTTTTGGATCTAACCATTTTTACACCTCCTACCAAATTCCTCGCTCGCCAAACTTACGTGATAGCCAGTTTGCACCTAGCAAGAAAATCACACCTACTACCGATTGGAATAAACCAACTGCCGTGGTAAGTGAGAATTGAAGTCCCTTGATACCATTTCTATATACGAAGGTAGATAGAACTTCTGCGTTTTGCATTACAAGATGATTCTGTAAAGCGAATGGTCTATCAAAGGCAGAGCCTAAAATATTTCCTAATGCCATGATTAAAAGGACAATAATTGTGCTCTTAATACCAGGAAGTGTAATGTGCCACATCTTTCTAAAACGCCCTGCACCATCAACTGATGCCGCCTCATAAAGTTCTGGCGAAATACCAGCTATAGCAGCAAGATAAATGATTGAGTTCCAACCAAAGCTTTGCCATACACCAAGAAAGATGTAGGTACCTACCCATTTATGAGGGTCATTCAAAAATGGAACTGCTTCTCCACCAAGATTTGTAATAAGCATGTTTACAAAACCTGTTGCAGGTGCAAAAAGCTGAAGAGCAAGACCATAGATGATAACCCACGAAAGGAAATGTGGCATGTAAGCTATAGTCTGTATGGTCTTTTTAAACCATTTAACATTTAATTCATTTAAAATTAATGCGAAAATAATCGGAATCGGGAAACCTATAATTAGATCTAGAAGGTTTAGCCCCACAGTATTTTTTAATGCATTTAAGAAATCCTTATTATGAAATGCCTGAATAAAATACTGAAATCCATGGTTGTCTGCCCATGGCATCTCCCCCAAACTTTGTACAAGACTGTACTTTTTAAAAGCTATAAGAACATATTTCATTGGAATATATTTGAAAACCAACAAATAAGTCATAGGAAGTAACAAAAGCAAATACAATTGCCAGTATCGTTTAAAATAAGCTTTCCAATTAAACGACTTAGCAACTGGAAGTGATGTCTCCCCACTAGTTACATTTTTCATGTCATACCTCCTCGCTCAACTAGTATACAAGTATGGTAGTATTCGCGACTCCTTTTGTCTATTCAAAAAAAACAACCAAATTACCCATTGTAATTTGGTTGTTTCCTACTATCTTATTTAATTTCTCACCAATTCTTGTTACTATTTTTCGAAATATTGCGAATATGCTTTGATAAGTTCTTGCTGATCCACTCGATAGCGTTTCAAATGTTTTTCCACGATCTCCTTTGCCTTTACCTTATCCTTTTCCTTAATTGCCTTTACCATCAGTCGATGGTCATCCACAATCTTGTTATTTTTAACTGCAAGCATGGCAAGAGTTCGAACTCTGTCAAAATGAATCATAAATGTATCGTGCATATCATGTATGGTAACCTTTTTAGCTGCCACATAAATCATTCTATGAAACTCATTATCTAATTCAAAAATCTTTTTAGTGTTGTCCTTATCTAGGTAAAACTCCTGGAGGGCAACATTTTCTTCAAGAAGCTTTATATCCTCTTCAGTGGCTAAATCGCAAGCCTCCTCAATTACAGCAATGTCCAAAACTTTTCTAAGGAACACCGCCTCCTCCACGTACTGGGAGTTGATGAGGGATACATAAGAGCCCCTCTGAGGGTAAATCTCTATGAGAGCCGCCTTATATAATTCTTGAATTGCCTCCCTCACTGGTGTTCGGCTGACTCCAAGAAATCCAGAAATTTCATTTTCGCTAATAGCCTGTCCCGGCTCCAAATCCATTGATTTAATATTTTCTGTAATCGCTCTAAGAGCATATTCTCGTGCAGTTTCTGAATGATATCTTTTAAGTTTTTTCATTAAAACTCTCCAATGTTATCTATACATCGCAAAATATTTTTCAAGCCATACTGCTGCAAGGTCTATCCAAATCTTGGCATCTCTATTGGTCTGAACATCAAAAGCAGCCTTGCAAGAAGTACTCTGGTCGCAAAGGGCCATTCCGTGGCCTCCATCCTGAAATATATGAATCTCAAATGGTATGCCCGCCTTTGCTAGAGCTGAAGCATACAATGTAGATTGAATAACTGGAACAAGTTCATCCTTAGATGTGGACCAGATAAATGTTGGTGGCACATCACTATCGACAATTCGAGCTGGACTCATGTCAAGTAGAGTCTCTTCATTGTCCCAATCCTCTCCCAAAACTAAGCGGTTGGAAACTCCAAAGAACTCGTAAGCAACTGGGTCCTTTTTTGCGTCCTCTTTCATTGCAATATAATCTGTGATTGGATATCCAACTATGCAAGCTGCTGGGCGAAGCACCTCTTTGTCCACGCCAACATAATCTGTGATAACTGGCTTTGACCAATGTGTTGCATACATAACGCAGTTGTGGCCACCTGCAGAAAATCCGCAGATTGCAATCTTCTTAGGGTCCACAAGCCATTCCTTAGCGTGCTCATTAATGCACTTGAAAGCAAGACCTATCTCTCGCATTGGTTGAGGGTGCTGCTTAGCAGGATTAATCTCTAGAGTCTTAAAATCTGTATCCCAAAAATCCTTGGTTCCATCATAGGCTATAGAATATCTAAGAACAAAGGCATCGTAACCCATTCTTAAGAATGCCATGGCAATTGGCTCGCCCTCTCTGTCGCTACAACAAAGATATGCGCCACCGGGACAAATCAATACCGCTGGACGTGGAGTTCCCTGTGCCATTTCAGATGAATCATCCAATACATAAGTTGTTAAAGTGACATCATCTCTGCCCTCAATCAACTTAATTACTTCACTTTTCATTGTAAAAACCTACCCTTCTATAATGATTAACCATATAAGATTAATCTTTCTTTGAATGGTTATCATTATATTAAATATGGATTATAAAATCCACGGGTTATTTTAAATATGATTACAGGAAAAATTATGTTGCATTTACAGATTGACCTATGTTTGATGCTTTAGTAAATACTACTCATCTCTAGAATACTTGTGGCTGGCAAGGTCTAAATATTCAGTTGAATAATTATTTCCATATACGTCGTGCAAAATATATCTACCTAAAGTATGCTCATTTTCTAAATCCATGGCATAGAAATCTATTTCCAAATCAGAGGCCTTAATTGGCCCGCTAGAAACCTGATAGCTAAATGTGTTATCTGGGTTCCAATAAACATCCACAAGCTCAATTACATCTGTATCCTTAAAAGAAAATACTGTGCTTTCGTATTCTTTGTACTCAGGGTCCAAGGCAAAGCTATAACCCTGAATAGCCACTGGATTGCTAAAATCATAGTTGGTAAAAAGCAAAGCTTCCTTTCCATTTACCTTCGCATATACGAATCCTCGCTTATAGCAATCATCGCCCTCACCTAGCAAATATACATCATTACAGGTATAGCAAACAGGCTGACCATTGATATAAAGCCAGTAATCCGGATTTAAAAATGAATATCTAAATTCCTCGTCGAACTGGCAGGTATATTCCTGCCCAAGATAACGATATCTGCCTGAATTTCCGTCCTCAACATAAATATCCTGGGATACGTATATTATGGAATCCTCAATATTTTGTGGAACATCTACAACCGAATAATTTCCAAGGTCGATGGTTCCAATAGGGCGTTCAGAGGCAACTCCACCGGCGGCTTCCACCTCGGCAGAATAATCTCCTTTAAACCAGCTGCCTCCACTTTTAGAGACAACCTCCTGGCCTAAATAAGCCAATTTTTGTGACATAAAACTATCATAAAAATCTATAATCTCCTGATCGTAGCCAAGCTCTAAAAAGGCCTGTCGGCCATCTTGATACTTTTCATAAACATCAAATGGGCAGTAAACCATAATGCCGTGACCTGTAGAAGAATTTTCATCTGATGCATCAGAAACATCATCTGTATAATCTACTACGTTAACAGCCATGTTCATAAGAGTAGATGAGCTATCTGTAGGATAAGCATGAGTAAGAGAAAGCAAGTCAACTGTATCTATAGAATTAAATGACTTACATTCTTCTCTTGCCTTTGCAAACTCAAGATAACCACCTTGATTGACCTTGGCAGCAATCTCCTTTACGTACTGAATATAGGTATCATAAACTGCACCAATTTTTTCAAGACGAATTACTGACATACAGCCAACAAGTCTGGCTGCACGAATAATTTTCATATAATCCTTAACTATGGTTTCGCAGAAATCAGAAGGCGCGCCGTCAATCTCTGACAAAAAGCCTGTGTAATAAATTCCTACGCCATTAACAAGGCTTTCCGCACCAACCATATAGTTAGCTCGGCCCTCAAGAGCCTTTCCCATTTCTAGGGAACACATATTGCAGGCATCAAAAATTACTGCATCAAAATAGATGTCCGCCTCATCAAGTTCATGCTTGATTTCATAGCAAGACATCATATCTTCATCACTAAGTTCATCCATACCAAAGCCGACTGGTATTCCACCACCGTGATCCCAAAGGACTAATGTATAATTTGCCGCAGGAAACTCCTTGGCAGAATACTCAACGAATTTTTCCAAGTCTCCCTCAGCAGTCATACTGTGTTTTCCAAGTTTCTTTTCCTCAACTAGGCTGCCGTCTTCCACTGAAAAAATGGTGGCCTCGCCATCTGGAACATCTGGATTTTTCCAATCCTTGGCGCCACCACATTCCACAACCACATTAACCTTGTCAGGTATATCAGCTTCTAGCATTTCCTCCAAATCAGCAGAGGCTGCACCTCCACTGTTTTCCGTGCCATTGCCAGTCTCTAAATCGCTACCTACCATGTAAATCATTACTGTACGGGTGTCCTGATTGCCAACAGGCTCATTCATTTCGCCTCGCTTGCTGACATTGTCACTGCCTAAGTTAGATGTAAAGCTTCCAATACCTCGCCCAATTAAAAAAGCGGCAGCAATAAGGATAAATGCAAAGACAAAAGTACCCTTTGTAATTGTACTATTCTGGCTTTTTTCATCCTCAGATTTAGCTTTTGGCGATATCAATTTGCCTCTTTTGGAAGCGTTTTCCTCAGTAGTAATATTACCTTTCGCCAGCTCATTGCTGTCATATGAACTGTCATTAGCAGGTTCGTTTGAGTTGCTAAGACTATTCTCCCGCTTCATTTTTTCTTTAACAATATTTGTATTAGTAGCAGTTGCCTTTTTATTATTCTCTTCCTTAGCATTAATGGCTTTTTTGGCGGCGTTTCCACTATAATAAGCCTCGCCTGCCTGCTTATAATCCCGCTCATTTATCAGTTTTTTGTTCAAACGCTCTTTGTCCTTAACGTACCTCATTTTTTTACCGCGCTTAAACACATTCAGCTTCTTAATAAACTTGATTACACCCCTAAGAAATACAGCAAAGGAATTACTCTCCTTACGCTTTTTCTTTTTAGGCTTTACTATGGTATCAAAGTTTAATTCGATATCTTCAATTAGTTCTTCAGTTGGTTCAACCTCTTCGCCGCAGAAAATGCAGACCTTTGCAAAGTCGCTTATCTGCGCTCCGCACCTTTTACAAATCATATAGCTTTATTCTCCCTTTCATGCAACTATATTAATTTTTCAAAATCATATCAAATCTTGATTTAAAAATCTACATTTTTTCGTAATATTTATGTTTTTGGCAAAAATGTAGCTGCCGGGATAATCCAGCAGCCACAAAGGATTTAACAAAAATTGCTATCACTATTTTTAATATCTTTTTAATATTTGTTTTGTAATATTTTTGTAATTTGAGCTATTATTTCTTATTTTTGAGGTTCTTAACGTAGGTCTTAAGCTCTTCCTGAGTTTTCTTGTTGAGCTTATCCAGTTTCTTAATAACAGCGTATGCTGCTGTGCCTTCGCTGGCAATCAAAAAGTCCACATCTCCAGCGCCCTTAGAAGGAATCGTATCCTGCAATACATCAAATGGTGACACATCAAGGGCATCACAAATGCTCATAATTTTGTCCGCAGCTGGATTAGTCTTTTTCCTCTTCCAGTCACTGATTGTACTTTGAGCAATGCCCGTCCTAGCGGAAAATTCCAACTGAGTCATGCCCTTTTCTTCCATTAACTTGAAAATTCTTTCGCTAATAATCATACCTGCTCCCCTCCATAAGCCTTTTATGCTACTTACATTACTGTGACATCTTGCGAGAGAATGACGCTATTTCTCGCAAAATTCTGTACCTTTATGAAAATGCAGAATGATGAATCTGCTTTTCCTCATACATTAACTTATCGATTTGTTTTTGGAAGTCCTCAGCTGACACGCCACTTTTACAATCGTATACACGATATCCACAGCTTATATCAACTGCCTTTGGCCATCCATTTTTCTTGCGAAGTCTAGATATTTCATCATGTAGCCTAACAATCTTGCTGCGAGTCTCGTCCTCATCAATTTCGTCAGTTATAACGCAGAACTCGTCGCCACCAAATCTTCCGATAAAAGCGTCATCGCCAAATATATTAACAAGAATGTCTGCCATACATTTTATGGCCCTGTCCCCAGCAGCATGCCCAAACTGATCATTGATAGACTTGAAATTATCAATATCAATCATAAGTGCAGAAAAATTCTTACCGTTGTAGATACTCTGCTTTACCTTGTCCTCCATCTTAATGTCAAGGCCACGGCGATTCAGCACACCTGTGAGATAATCCACGTTGACGTCCTTACTCTGGAAAAAGAAAAACAGTATCAGACATCCTATAGATATTCCCGCATAAGTGGTAGCCATATTTGCAAAAAACACCTGCGACAAAGCGCCAAGCAAAGCAAATATTGGCAAACACAGAATTGAATTCTTGTATTCACTCATGAAATTGTTTCTAAAGCGAAATGCATAAACTAATAGCAGTATGATAAAAATCATAAGCGCTACAGCCCTAAGCAAAAAATACTCCCCACGGTAATACACCCCATCCTCAAAATAGAAAAACCACTTAAGCTTAAGTACCGAAGATACGGTTACCGTAATTCCGTTAATAATTGCAAAGGCGGCAAATGTCGCTCTGTAAAAACTCCTCTTTTTTAGGTTTCCCTCATCCATCCAGCAGTCAACATAATTAACTGCAAACAAAATATCAACAGGATCAAGAAAGAAAATCAAGTAATAACCTACCTGCGCTAAAATCAAGTATTTGTCCGGATGGGTCTCTCCTATCCTGCCGATGCTTTCAGATAACAACAATACAAGCGTACACACCAGAATCGCTGAATATTTCCGTCCCTTTGTCAATCTGGATGTGTTGCTCTGGAATATCAAAAGCAAAATCAGTAGAAAGGAGGTGTAAAAATTGAGAATAACCCAACTCTCCACCTGAATCAAAATATACTCCTCCCAATACGTTTATACGAATCCCAATCAGTGCACTAATTATAGCACCTTTCTTTTATTAAATTGTGTCCAAATCAAGTATTTTAGGGATTTTACTGCCTTTTTAGTTATATTATTTTATAAAATCTCTTTTACAAGTATATTTATAAAGTTCTTTATTTACTCCCTTAAGTTATATTTCTCTATAAAATACTTTATGACATCTTTTTAAGCTATACTTATATATATAGTTCTTTTACTGCTTTTTTTACTATACTTCTTTAATATAGTAATTCTACTGCTTCTTTATATAGTACTTATATTGCTTCTTCAGCTGATTTGTTCTCATCTTCTACTATATTTATGTCAGCATCTGTACTTACAGCCTTCTTGCATCCCTTTGTGTAGAAGTTCAAGTACACACAAATCATAACAGATACAAGCATAAGTCCACTGACAATTCTCCAGCCAGAAGCAGCCCCGGCTAGTGATAAAAGGGTTCCGCCAACAAAGGCACTTAAAATAGCACCAACTCTGTTAAAGGAATTGGCTTTTGCCGACAAAAATCCCACCTGGCTTACATCCGCATTTTCAATAATGAATGTCATGTAATTAATTGAGAAAAGCACTTCTGCAAAGGACCACATTACCGTTCCACCGAAAATCAATGGCTTATTCATTGGAAGGGAATAGATAAAGTATCCAATGGCAAACATTGCTTCTGAAACAATAAGTGGAATTATCGTTCTGTATTTCTTGAACGCTGCTGTACAAAGTGGTGAAAAAGCTATACAGATTACTGCATTAACTGTCATTACAACACCAAATAGCATCGCACCATCGCCAGTTACTTCCTTCAAGAAAATTGGAAGCATAAATGAAAGCTGCCTATAACAAAGTGTATTTATAAGGATTGTTCCCATGAATAGATTAAGAAACCATGGGGTTTTGAGCCTCTGGGCTGAGTCATTTTCAACCTTTTCCTCAACAACTGTAGATTCTTCCCCTTGATGAATGGTTGCAAGGTAAAAAAGGGATAGTGCCGCCAAGGTCGTCAGAGCATCACCAATAAATACAATATATGGATTTGAATCGTAAATGCTACCGATTATAAGACTTCCGATAGCCACGCCGATATTTTGGCAGAGATATAATAATGAGAATGCGCTTCTTCTTGTTTCAATGGTAGTGTTCAAGGAAACATATTTGTCCATTGCAGGAACTGCCATAGAAGCAAGGCAAAATCCTATGATGGCAGACACAACCTTAAGACTGTTGGTTGGCGCCAAAACTACACCAAGATAAAACAACGCAGAGATAACCTGAGTAGAAACAATCGTGTCCATAGATTTAAACTTCTCTATTAATTTGCCTCCTATAAACAAAGTAGGCACACACAAAGCATTGGCCAGTGAAATAATCACACCAGCTGTAACTGACTTTAACTTAAGCTCCTGAGTCAAGAAAAGACTGAGATATGGAATAACAAAAAATCCCACTCCAGACACCAGTCTGAATGCAGCCAAAAATAATACTTCCCTTTTAAGTCCCTTATATACGTTCATTTATTTCAAGTCCTTTCTCCACTGTGGCACATCTCCATCTTCGCCCCAGTATTCTTCCATCTCGCTAATCAATCCATCTCTAAGCTTAATAAAGCTTACCACATGAAAAGACGCAGGACCATCCTTAGCATACACTTTGGCAGCAATTATAACCTTGTCGCCAATGGTCTCTATCTTTTCAATCTCTCCATCCCACGAATTTGGATAGCTGCAGTTGACCTTTATGTATTCATTCGCAGTAAACTCTTCACCAGTGCACACCCACTTTACTACTGCATCTTCGCAAAAATAATTTTGCAAATGCTCAGCATCTTGGCGTATCACATACTCGTAAAAACTTCTAGCATTCATAATTAGACCCCTTTTTCTCGTGAATATATCAGCGGAAGATGAACTTTACAAGAGTCTGATTCTTATCTACCATTAGACTCATTTTTTAACATCCCCCATGTCCTCTAGCAAGTAGCTCAATAAAAAACATAATTAAATTTCTTGTTTTTTGATAAATAATAATCTACTAACATGAAATCATGTAACTTACATTGAATTCTTCCCCTATCGCAAGCTTATTACCGTATTCGCGCTCCTCAAGCTTTTGATTAAATCCTACTCTATCGCAGCGTCCACACCATGGCTCAATACATACAAATGGTGCATGCTTCCCAACAGGAGACCAAACTCCAAAAAGTGGCGCATCAAAGCTTACTGATATTACGTCTTCACCGGAAGGATTAACAAGAGTTACCTTATCTGATTGTCTGTCTTCAATAATAAGGGCATCTCTACTGAAAAGCTCATCTGACATCTTTAGGATTCCTCCCTCAAGCTTATATGTGCTTTTCACATCACCTAAGCAACCGCTGCCATCATCAGAAATAATATTGGCTGTGATTTCCGAGTTTGCCTTTCCAGCCTTTTCAAATCTCAATGTGTATGTATCCAAATCACAATTAAAAGCAGGATGACCACCAATTGAAAAATACATTTCAGTTTCATTGGTATTTTCAACCTTCCACCCTACTTTAACTGCATTTTCTATAATCTTATAGCTGAGAGTAAGAAGAAACGCAAAAGGATACTTGGCCTTAGTCTCCTCGTTATCCTTTAACTGAAACTCCAACTCATCTGCTGATTCCTTCACTAACTCAAAGTCCATGTCTCTGGCAAAACCATGCTGTCCCATCTCGTAAGTCTTATCATTATAGATAGACTTCTTTTTATAGTAATTTCCAACAAGTGGGAAAAGCACTGGCGATGTGCGGCCCCAGAAAGCACTGTCCGCCTGCCACATCAACTCCCTTCCATCAGCCTTTCTAAGAAGTGACTTTATCTCAGCCCCATGGTCTGATACCGTAAGTTTGATTTGTTCATTTTCAATTGTGTAGTTCATATTGTTCTCCTATTATTTCTATGGAATTATTAAATAGCCATAGCAAATGCATTCTAACACTCACTATGGCTATATAACCTTTATTTTACAACTACTAAGTTAAATAATATTATGTGATTATAATCTCACAAACAATATGATTTTAGCACTTCCTTGCATTGTCGTCACTCAAAACTTTACAGTTCTTAATTATCCAACATAAAAGGAGAGCCGATTGCTCGACTCTCCTGAAAAGTTTTTAATTATTATAACAAAAATCACTTTATTTCCTTTGAATACAAAAGCTCTCCATGACCATCATAATTAGTAATCTCTTTAACACTAATTACAAACAAATAATAACCGTAGTCTCTACTTTGACTGCATTTATTTTGTACCAAAAGAAATCACATGGCATCTGGCAGCCACAAAGGCTTTTGAATTTTTATACTTCATGTCTACACTATGATTATTAAGAAAGCTGTCAATCTCCGACGTACCTTCTATACCAACAAAATCTACAAAATCATTAATCCTAACACCAACATTACTTAATCCCAACTGCTCCATATATACTGGAATTTTCATTCCTATTTGATAATCTCTTCCTCCAGCTTCTATTTCATCCATCCATTTTTTCCTGAGAAAACCATCATTTTCAAAAGGATTATATTTGTCAGATTCTATATATATTCCCGCATTTTCCATCGGCCTGCTTGGTTCTATACAAACCACAAGTCCACCCTTCTTCGCTGCAGAAATCATCTTTTTTAAAATATCTAACGGCTTAGAAAGATGTCGCAATACTGCCTGACATATAACCAAGTCATATTCTGATTCAGGCTCATAGGTATTCATATCCTCGACTTCAAAACTTATTTCTTTATTGCAATCTTTAAATATTTCATTTGCTTCATCAATTAATGTTTCAGATATATCAATACCTTTATAGCTACTTCCATCAGGAATAAGTGTCATTAACATTTGTGCCAAGTAGCCATAGCCACACCCAAAATCGATTATCTTTACTGGCTTATCTATTTTCCAAACTCTCTTTACAAGAAACTCGAAGTAATCATCATTCCACAAATTCTGCCGCGTGCTATGTAAATATTCCTTCTTTAATCCCCAATCATTTGTCATGTATTCTCTTCTTTCTTTATTTGTGTAAAGCCTCTATACTTTTTTACATCTTTCAATCCATTCAAACGAATGGCATCTAATTCCTCAGCTGTTAAGCATTCCGATTGATATAAACGTAAGTATTCTTTTGAAACGTCCGAATCAAAAATCAATACATCATCGGAATTGATGGTAACATTCTTGTCCGTCCCTGATAAATGGCTCTTTAATATCTCTATTCAATAGTGCACCGTAGGCATCCACCTTGCGAAAAGTATTTCCCATCATCTCATTTTTTCTATACTCTCTTATGGAGTCCATATCAAACTCAGCATAAAAAAGCCCTTCTGATAATTCATCTGCCAAAAGAATTGTATTATCAACACAGTTGCCTTCCCTATCCCAACATATTGGACTATAGGCACATGAACAACCTGCATTAATTCCATTTGGATTTGCCATAGCTACGCCAACCATATTTTCATAAGCCCTTGTAGACAGTGCATTTATCCTTGGCGCCATCGAGCCACAGTCATTAGGAACAAGGATTATCTCAGCACCTTTTAACATAAGAATTCTGGCACTCTCTGGATATTCCCTGTCATAGCAAATCATCACCCCAAGCTTAACCCCATCGCAATCGCAAACCTTGAATCCCTTGCCAGGCTCAACCGTCTTCTCATCAGCAAAATCACAGGTGTGAACCTTGGAATACTTCATGAGTATCTCTCCATTTTTGTTAATTACAAAAGCACTGTTTTGCGGAGCATTTTCTCCTTTTGTAAACGAGGTGAGCACCACCCCAATTTGGTGTTCTTTGGCCAACTTACAAATTTTATTAATGCGTATATCCGTATCATCAATACTCTTCTCATAAGTCATAGGAAGATTATAGCTTGTCATAAAACACTCTGGCAGAAGCAATATATCAGTTCCGTTGCTTGAAGCCTCCTCCATTGCCTCGATTATGGCCTGCACATTTTTATCAATCTCATCATTTATAGCTCGTTTCTGTAGAATAGCAACTTTATATATCATACACCCACCAATTTTTCTTGTTTTCTCCATGATTAACAATACGATTATTAATTCTATACACACAAAGAATAATTATTTTTAAATAGTAAATCTAGTTTTATACAACATTATACTTTATTAGACCATAAATTCATAAACAAAACTGCTTTATCTTCTTCTCAATCATTTTCACATCCAAAGCACGCTCTTCAGACTCCATTGAAATTATTAAATTCTTTCCAAGCAATATACCCGCACGTTCATAGTCATTAATCTTTTCGAAATTTCTTTTAGAATAATCAATATCGCTTACTAATCCCAGATGCTCCCAGTAAATCGTTTCTCTTTTCCTAACATTTAGCACCATAAAATCTGGATACACAATATGTCTATTGTTTAAAATCAATTGTGGCTCATATCGATAAGGAACGTTATACTTATCAAGCAGTTCAGCAATTATTCTCTCCGACTTGGATCTAACAAACGTCCCCTGTGAGGTATAGTAATTACCTTTTTCTGGAAATGGATTCTGATTATCTGCATTCTCTTCCAGCCATCTTTGGACGAATAATTCATCTGGTTCAATTATAGGCGAAATAAACTTTTTTCTGCCTTCGCTGCTTCCTTCATACACATTATTAATCTCTTCAATATCAAAATTACGAACGAAGTCTGCCAAACAATCTCTCAAAGATTTAATAATTTTATTAACAGCCAAATCATAGTCTCTTTGAACTATTTTTTGCACAATCCTAATTTGCTTCTTTCCGGCATATTTCTTCTTTCCTGTTTCTCTATCTATTAGATAATATTGGATATTTCCATGGCTCCTTGATATATTCACCCCATAATTAGATAGATTTTTATACTTCTCAATATCTTTTTCTCCCCTTACAATAAGGGAATCCAATTCTACTATTTGTGCTTCTAATTTATTCCTGTAATTAATCAAAAAATTATCCTCCGTGATATTTGTAATTATAATGTGTATACTTTTCGTGTTTGATATGTTGCTTAAAGTTTTGATTCGTCTACATTCTCTATTTACTGCTTAATAGCTATTATTTGCAGCTATTCATTTCTCCTTACAATTGTTTCATCTTTATAGGCATCACTTATAGTTTTCGTTTAGCCTCTCTTCATTCTTTTTTTATGTTTTCCCTTAACCATTACTATTCTATGCTGATATTTACGGGTTGCTGTTAGCTTATTCCCCAGTTTACCCGTATAAAAATTTTTTAAAAAAATTCTATACAGGTTAAATGAGTAAAACATTGCGATACACCCGTAATTTTCGCATTAAAATACAATATAAGCCCTCTATTCATCCATCAAAATGTTTCATTTACGGGTAAACCTATAGTTTTCTCCTTGTTACCCGTAATCCACCTTTGACTCTTACGGGTGAAATAACATAATCGTTAATATGGCCCGTAAACAAAATTCAAGCACATTTTCTTTTACGTTTTTTTTAATCAATAAAACGATATTACCCGTAAACCATCAATTATTCGTATATATAAAATGGAAAACGTGGCGAAATGAAAAACTCTGCCACAAAAAGATAAAAAATAAATATATTAAATCGTTTAAACACTATAACAACCCATAGAAAAAATGTCAACCGCCCCATTATTATCCTCATCCCAATAGTCTCCTAAACACACTATCCTGCCTTTTAAAATACATGAAATACACTCATAATATCTTACCTATGAACCTCTATAATATGCTTATAATCCAGTCATTAAACCTACCAACACCAAATACATCAAAAATACTATAAAAAACAGACCTTGAAAAGACGTTAGTTATCTTTTCAAGGTCTGCCATTATATTTTTTGATTCGTAGAGGATAGATTGTTTATCCTCGTAAAGAGTATAACAGTTCACCGGGTAGAAGAAACCCACCTAACCCTAAAACAACATTTTTCATAGCCGTGATTTCAGTTGATTTAGAAGAAAAGTCATACCTTATCCTATTCCAGTTCCACTGTTCCAGGTGGCTTAGAAGTCAAGTCGTACATTACGCGGTTGACGCCCTTAACCTCGTTGATGATTCGGCTCATTACGCGTTGGAGGACTTCAAATGGAATCTCTGTTGCCTCAGCTGTCATGAAGTCGATGGTCTCAACTGCACGAAGGACTACTGCGTAGTCGTAAGTACGCTCGTCACCCATAACACCAACTGAGCGCATGTTTGAAAGAGCTGCAAAATACTGATCTGGAAGCTTTGAAAGCCCAGCCTCAGCAAGCTCTGTACGATAGATGTAATCTGCGTCCTGAACTATGCGAACCTTTTCTGCTGTAACCTCGCCAATGATACGGATTCCAAGGCCTGGGCCTGGGAATGGCTGACGGAATACAAGGTATTCTGGAAGGCCAAGCTCAAGACCGACCTTACGAACCTCGTCCTTAAATAGGTTGCGAAGTGGCTCGATGATTTCCTTGAAATCAACGTAATCAGGAAGACCACCTACGTTGTGGTGAGACTTTATTACTACTGACTCTCCACCAAGTCCAGACTCAACAACGTCTGGATAGATAGTACCCTGTGCCAAGAAGTCAACTGTGCCAATCTTTTTAGCCTCTTCCTCGAATACTCGGATAAACTCCTCACCGATAATCTTGCGCTTTGCCTCTGGCTCCTCAACGCCAGCAAGCTTTGCATAGTAACGGTCAGCTGCATTTACACGAACAAAGTTTATATCAAATGAACCTGATGGGCCAAATACCCCTTCAACCTCAGCCCCTTCGTTTTTACGAAGAAGACCATGATCTACAAATACGCAGGTAAGCTGCTTGCCAATTGCCTTTGCAAGAAGGGCTGCAAGAACAGATGAATCAACACCTCCAGAAAGAGCAAGTAAAACCTTGCCATCACCGACTCTATCGCGAATTTCACCTATAGTCTGCTGCACAAATGAATCCATGCGCCAGCTACCAGCTGTATTACAAATGTTTCTAACAAAGTTTTGAAGAATGTCCTTACCCTGAACTGTGTGAAGCACCTCTGGGTGGAACTGGATTGCGTAAAGCTTTTTAGCCTCACAAGCTGCTGCCGCAACTGGGCAATCTGCAGTGTGCGCAATTATTTCAAAATTAGGAGCGACCTTGCTTATATAGTCAAAGTGACTCATCCATACAATAGTAGACTTATCTACGCCTTTAAAAAGTGTATCTACAGCGCCATCGATAAATGTCTCGGTCTTGCCGTACTCACGAACTGGAGCCTTTTCAACCTTGCCTCCAAGAAGATGCATCATAAGCTGTGCACCGTAGCAAAGGCCAAGAACTGGAATACCAAGTTCAAATAATTCCTTAGTATAGGTAGGGGCACCATCCTCATAACAAGAATTAGGTCCACCTGTAAGGATAATTCCCTTAGGATTCATTTCTTTAATCTGATCGATTGGGGTGCGATAAGAATAAATCTCACAATAGACGTTACATTCTCTGACACGGCGGGCAACAAGCTGATTGTACTGGCCGCCAAAGTCGATAACAATGACTTTTTCTTGGTTCATTAGACACTCCTTTAAGAATCTTTATTCATAAAATCTTCTATAATATAGTATAATTTCTTCTTTTCTTCAATTAGAAATATTAACAAATAATAATTTTCTTCGATATATATTAAAGAAGATGTTTGTAGAAAGGAAACCATATGTCTCTTGTAGTCACTAATTCACTTAGTATAAGAAGATATTATCACAGCTATTCAAAGCTTGTGACCGGTTCAACCAGGAGCAGTTCCTCTGCTGGTACTCTTTCTATGGCTGATGCCAGCGCCCTAAGAAATGCAATTAAAAAACTTCAGGACTATAAATTCGAAGATTCTAACGAGGCGCAGATACAAGAAAAATTAAAAGCTTTTACTGACACGGTAAATAATACCCTCAGTTCTACTTCTACATATGACACAAGCAATTCAACTGTAAAAAAGGCTGCAGCAACCATAAAACGTTTAAATAACGAATATGCAAAAGAGCTTAAAGAAATCGGCATAAAAGCTAATAAAGACGGCACTTTGGAAGTCTCTGACTCTGCCGCGAAAAACCTTAATTCTAAGCGTTTTGACAAGTTCTTTTCCAAAGACTCTAAATATCTAAACGACCTTTATGATGCTGCGAAAAAAATCACCAGAAAGGTAGATGTAAGAATTTAACTTGAACTTTTGCAATTTTTGGACTACAGTATCATATGGATGATTATTATTTATGCTAAATCCTTAATAGTTTTATTAAGGATTTTTATTTTTATAGAAGTATTTCTATAAAAGAAATATTTATCTCAGTAACTATGGAAATCAACTTATTATTTGAGTTTTATGAGATTTTATTTTTAAATAATCAATACTCGTCCAACAAGTAACATTTTAAAGGGAAAATAATAAATTTGGAGGCGGAAAAATGGCTTTTAGCAAATCCTCTAAGCGAGGACTAAAGATTATTATCGTAGGCTGTGGCAAGGTTGGCCGCACCCTCGTAGACAGACTTTCAAAAGAAGGTCACGACATTGTAATTATCGATGAGAACCAGGACAGACTGGATAATCTCACAAATCTATATGACATAATGGGAATCAAGGGCAACGGTGCCAGCTACAGCACTCAGGTAGAGGCAGGCATCAATGACGCAGATCTCATTATTGCCGTTACTAACTCTGACGAGCTCAATCTTCTTTGCTGTACAATTGCAAAGCAAGTGGGTGATTGTGCTTCTATTGCCAGAGTTCGAAACCCGGATTATTCAAAAGAAATTTCATATCTTCAGGAGAAGCTTGGTCTTGTAATGATTATCAACCCAGAATTAGAGGCTGCTCGAGAGATTTCATCTATCCTCTCATTGCCTTCTACTCTAGAGGTTTCATCATTCGCACATGGTCAGGCTGAAATGGTTGAGTTTAAAATCGAGGAGGGCAACATTCTTGACGGACTTACCATCAAGGACTTGAGTTCTTCTACTTCAAGCAAGGTGCTCATCACAGCTGTTAATCGCGGAACAGAGGTTATCATCCCTAGCGGTGACTTTACTCTTACAGCTGGTGATATTGTATGTGCCGTAGGTGCAAGACGATTTGCCCGTACATTCCTTAATGAAATTGGATTTAAGACCAGACAGGTTAAGGATTGCCTGATTGTTGGCGGTGGCAAGGCATCCTTCTATCTTGCCAAGATATTGTTACAGGCCAAGATCAACGTACGTATTATAGAAAGAAACAAGAGTCGCTGCGACGACCTCTCTATTGCTCTTCCTAAGGCAACTATCATTAATGGTGATGGTGGCGACGAGTCACTTCTTCGTGAGGAAGGCATCGAGTTTGTTGAAAGCTTCGTACCACTTACCGGTATTGATGAGGAGAATATCCTTCTCACACTTTATGCCAACCAGGTTAGCAATGCCAAGGTTGTCACAAAGGTAAACAGAATCAGCTTTGATAATGTACTTTCACAGTTAAACTTGGGCTCGGTGGTATATCCAAGACACATTACTGCAGAGTCAATCATCGCTTATGTCCGAGCCAAGAGTGCGTCAGGTGATGGAAACGATATCCTTACTCTCTACCATCTTTTCGATCAGAAGGTTGAGGCTATCGAGTTTAACATCAGCGAGCAATCAAAGGCTACAGGAGTTCCTTTCTCTGTGCTTCAGTTTAAGGACAATGTACTTATCGCGTTTATCAACCGCAATGGTACAATCATTATTCCAAGCGGTTCTGATACAATCGAAGTTGGGGATACAGTTATGGTTGTTACTACTCACTCAGGCTTTAGTAATATTGTAGATACATTGAGGTAATCAGCATGAATAAATCAGTCATACGTTTTATCCTGGGCTATGTCATTGGTTTTATGGGCCTGTTTCTTATGCTTCCTATGCTGGTTGCATTTATATATCACGAAGATGTATGGGTACAGTACGCTTTAGTGGCTGCTCCATGCTTAGTCCTTGGATTAATAAACAGTTATTTTAAACCTAAAAAATTCTCCTTCTATCTTAAGGAAGGATTCTTCTGTACAGGTGCATCCTGGGTGGTTCTCTCTGCAATTGGTGCCATACCTTTATGGCTAACTAACGAGATTCCACATTATATCGATGCTTTGTTTGAGTCTGCTTCAGGCTTCACAACAACCGGTGCTTCAATACTTAACGATGTAGAGTTGCTCTCTCATGCTTCACTTTTCTGGCGAAGCTTTACTCACCTTGTTGGTGGTATGGGAGTTTTGGTATTCTTGCTTACAGTTATTCCACTGGCAGGTGGCGATGGCTCTCAGTTCAATCTTATGAAGGCCGAGTCACCAGGACCATCTGTTGGAAAGCTTGTACCAAAGCTTAAGAACACAGCACAGATGCTCTACCTTATTTATTTAGGGCTTTGCGCTTTGGAAATCATTATGCTTTTATGTGCAGGAATGACTCCATTTGAGGCAATCAACACAGGTATCGCAACAGCCGGTACCGGTGGCTTTGGTATATACAACAGCAGTTTGGGCGGCTTTAATGTGGCATGCCAATGGATTGTTGCTGCATTTATGTTTATATTTGGTATCAATTTCAATTTTTACTATTACATACTCTTCCACCATGCAAGGGATGCCTTCCGCATGGAAGAGGTTAGAATGTATTCACTTTTGACAGCTACTTCAATTGGTATCATTACTATCAACACACTTAACAGCAGCAAGGGATTGTTTGACGCTATTACAAAGGCAGCCTTTCAGGTTACCTCCATCCAATCATCTACCGGTTTTTCTACAGCAGATTTTAACGCATGGCCTCAGACCAGCCGATGCGTATTGGTACTGTTGATGTTTATTGGTGCCTGCGCCGGTTCAACTGGTGGTGGTATCAAGGTTTCCCGTTTCGTACTTATGGGAAAGGCTGTACACAAGGAGCTTACCAGCTACATCCATCCTCGTAGCGTCAAAAAGACAATCATGGATGGCAAGCCGGTAAACCACGAGACAGTTCGTTCAAACAATGTATTCTTTGGCACATTTATGCTTGTATTCTTTGTAAGTATCTTCTGTCTTTCATTTGAAGACCTGGATTTCTCTACAATCTTTACATCAGTAATTGCCACCTTGAGTAACATTGGACCTGGACTTAGTCTGGTAGGACCAACAGCTAATTTTGGTTTTTACTCTGATTTTTCTAAGATTGTATTGATATTCGATATGTTAGCAGGTCGACTTGAGTTGTTCCCAATACTCATGCTCTTCCATCCTAGCATTTGGAATGATTTGTTTAATAAACGTCAGTGTAAAGAGCTTAAAAACTCTGGAAAAATAATGATTAAATAATTATGAATACAGTGATGATAAAAATGACTGATGTCTACGGGCATCAGGATTTTTTTAATAAAATAAAAGATCTTAACATAGTCGATTGCAGAGATTTAGATGGCACCCGTTGCTATCTGGACGACTCTGCAAAGGCGACTATTCTTTCTAGAATAAAGGATTACTCTCCTTCTGGCATTCACTTTATCGACTCAGGAAATTACCACTACTTAAGCCTACTTTGGCTTTCAAAAATTAAAGAGGATTTCAATCTGGTGCTGCTTGACAATCATCCCGACAATCAGCCACCTAGTTTTGGTGCCATAACCTCCTGTGGCGGCTGGGTTCTTGAAGCCAAGGATACTTTACCAAATCTAAAAAATGTTTACACCTACGGAACAGGTGATGAGATTCCTGTTTCCGACATTCCCACTGATTTACCTTTATACATTTCTATTGATAAGGATATTCTAAGCAAGGACTATTGTATAAGTGACTGGGACCAGGGTGAAATGACCTTAGATGAGATGATTGATATTCTAAATGTGCTTTTAAAAAATCATCAGATAATCGGAGTCGACATCTGTGGAGATTCGGGAGAAATGGCTGAAGAAGCCGCCTTTCTCAATAATCAGACAAATCTAACTCTTTTTGACTTTTTGTCGGTAAACTTTTAAAATAAGTTTAGGAGAAGTTTGAGGGAAAACAGGATTTTCTCAACAAGTCAAAAATTAATTGGAGGGAAATACTATGTATCCAGTAATTACTATTAGCAGAGAGTTCGGCAGCGGTGGTCATAGCATCGGAGAGGCAGTTGCAAAACAGCTTAATATTCCTTTTTATGATGGTGAAATCGTAAATCGTGTAGCCATAGAAAGCGGATATGCAAAGGAACTTATTGAAACACAGGGCGAATACACCTCTTCTACTGCAATGTGGTTTGACATTTCAGCAGCTGGAACAATGTATTTTCAAAGTCCTCAGGACGAAATATTTATAGCACAGAAAAAGGTAATTCTTGAATTTGCAAATAAGGGGCCATGCGTAATCGTTGGCCGCTGTGCAGATTATATCCTTCGCAAGGAAGGAATCAGATGTATGAATGTTATGATTCATGCAGACATGGAACACAGAAAAAAGCGTGTCCTTGATAGATACGAAAACATAGAGGATGTCAGCATTGAAAAGCGTCTTGCTAAAAAGGATAAGCAGCGTAAGACATACTACAAATATTACACCGATAAAAACTGGGGTGATTTTAGAGAGTATGATGTTATCCTAGACAGCGGCACACTTGGCGAAGGCATGTGTGTAAAGACTATATGTGAGTTGGCAGAGAATTTCCCAGAATAAAACAACGGACTAGGGGTAGTCAAGGGGTGGTCCAAGGGGACGGGGTTAGTGGTCCATAATAGTTCATTATGGACCACTAACCCCGTCCCCTTGGACCACCCCTTGACCATTTTTATGCATTCATATTGGCAGTATCGGTTGACCAATACATGCTCTTGAACTCTGTAGGAGTACATCCCTTTTGCAATTTAAACATTCGTATAAACGAAGATATGGAAGTGAACCCACAGTTAAGGGCAACATCAGTAACAGAGTTGCCTGGCTCTATCAAAAGCTCCTGTGCTTTAAAGATGCGCTTTTGATTAACGTACTTGTAAAAGCTTGTACCAGTAAACTGCTTGAAAAGTCGCTCAAAATAAAACTTACTGAAGCCACTCATGTTGGCCACATCATCAAGCTTTAGATCCTCAGAGCAATGTGCGTTAATGTAATCACATATCTCAACAAACTTTGTTGCGTATTCATCTCTTGCCGCTGGATAGTAATCCTCAGCAACATTCTTTCTATTGGAATAATTCTTTCCAATCAAAACAAGCATCTCTAACAGTTTGCTATAAATTGTAACCTCCGCAAAGGCAGCCCCACTATTGTACACATCCTTTATATCAATCATGTAGCCCCTTAAAGTCTCATGGATTGTAGGATAATCCTCAGGAGTGATGATGCAGTAAGGTGACATAAATGAAATGAGCACCTCAACCTCTCTCATAAATCTAAGGAAGTTAGTGTTGGATTGAAAGATTATTCTGCGACCATTCTCCGGTGCAAACATTCCATGAAGGCAGCCTGGACATACAATACATATATCCCCTTCTCTAAGCTCTACCTCCGTATTGGAAAAATGCATCCTGTATCCATTAGCAGTTGGCATGACAATCTCAAGTGCCGGATGCCAATGCAAAGGATAATCCTCGTATTCATCATTGTCATATAGCTTTACTGTAGTGCTCTGTTTGAAATTTACGGTTTCAAAGATACCATCTAAATTTTCAATCATATTATCCCCCAGTCAATACAAAGCAATAATTAACAATTATTTACCTTTCTAATTTTTGCTCTTATTGCCCAAAAAATCAACCCCTAATTTATTTATAATTAATATTGGCCTTATCTTTTTGTGCATATTGCACATTTTGGTGTGGCATAAATAGTAAACTATAGCTAATAGCACAATTGTTCACATATTCATCACAGCAATTTTTGATAACTGATAAACAACAATTATAAAGATACTTTTAATACCACTATGCTAAATTTATCTCAAGAGAGTTATAATCAGACGCCAATGAACGGGGATGTTTATTACAAATATCATTGGTGTCCAAAAAGCTTATTATTGGAGGAGAACGGTAAATGAAAAGAAAGATTTTAGCAACACTATTATCTGCTTTCATGGCAGCATCTTTATTTACAGGATGTGGTTCAGGAAGCAATGGTTCATCTTCAGCTTCTGCTGATGGAGTTCAGGAAATCACATGGATGTTCTGGGATGACTTAGACGCTACAGAGGATTTAATTTCTCTTGGCTACAAGGACACACTTGACAGATTCAACGAGCAGTACAAGGGCAAGTATCACGTAACAGCTGTTACAACTAACCTTGAAGAGTATTATGCAAAGCTTAATGCTCTTGTTCAATCAGGTGAGACTCCTGACGTATTTATTTGTAGCCCAGGTCCACAGCTTTCAGATTATGTAACTCCTGATGGAGCTTCTCCAGCTGATGGTCTTTGCATGAACTTAGATGAAGCTCTGGCTCAAGATGGTTGGAAAGACACCTTCGCAGGTGATGCTGTATTCTCACAGCAGACATACGATGGTAGTGTTTACGCTATTCCACTTAACACAGCTGCAGCTTGCTGCTTCTACAACACAGAGATGTTTGAAGATGCAGGGGCAAAGGTTCCTACAAACTTCGACGAGATGATCGATGCTTGTGAGAAACTTCAGGCTAAGGGATATACACCTATTACTATCTCAGCTGGTACAGCATGGTGCTTATCAATGGTAGCTGGTTACCTTTGTGAGGCAGAGGGCGTTGACCTTGCTGCACTTGCAGATGGTTCTGCTTCTTGGGAAGATGGCAAGCTTGAGGCTGCATGCGACAAGCTCTTAGCACTTTCTAAGTACTTCCAGCCTACAGCTGCTGGTGATACAAATGACGTAGCTACAGCAAACTTCTACAATAGAGAAGCTGCTATGCTTATCCAGGGTTCATGGGCTATCGGCCAAATCAATGGTGAAACAAAAAAATCTGACCCTGAGTTCCAGAACATCTGTGGTGTATTTGCATTCCCAGGAGTTGACCGTATTATTGCTAAGTCTGATTCGCTTTGCATCAGCAAGGATACAAAGTGCCCAGAGGCTGCAATTGCTCTTGTAAAGATGTTTACAGATGATACAGCTCAGAAGTACACAGCAGAAGTTGGTGGAAAGATTCCTGTAACAAATGTTGAATACGATGCTTCAAAGGCTCCTGCACAGCTTTCATACGTTATGGATGTATTTGGCAACGCAAAGGGAACATTTGGATTCTACAACGAGTCATTGCCAACAACAGAGGCAGGTTCACACTTTGATGACACAATGGTTTCAGTATTCCTTGGCGATTTAACACCAGCGGATGCTGCTAAGGATATGGAAGAATATTACAACGAAAATTGTCGTTAATTAACATTCTTTTTCTTCAACACCTTTATTGTTTTACGGGGCGCATTCCCCTGCGCCCCATTTTCTTTTTTTAACAGAAATCAACATATTTAAGGAATAAGGTTATGGATAAATTATTAAGAAATAAAAAGGCCATATTTATTTTTATGGCACCAGGATTAATATTATTTACTTTTGTTCTATTTATACCCATTTGCCAGTCACTCTACTATTCTTTATGTGACTACAAGGCAACATCTATTCTAGGTCCAAAATTCGTTGGACTAAAAAACTATCGTGATTTAATGAAAGATGACACTTTTTGGATTGCGCTAAAGAATTCATTATTCTTTTTAGTATTTTCTTGTGTAACTCAGCTTATTATGGGCTTGTTCCTTGCAGGCCTTCTTACAAATATAGAAAAGGGAAAGAACTTATTCAAAAATATTATTTACTTACCATGTGTTCTTTCTTCTGCTGCTTTGGGTCTCTTATGGATGTTCATCTTTAGCCCAAAGTTTGGTATCAACAAGCTTATCGAAACGTTAGGTGTAGAAGGCTTTGTTAAAAATGGTCCTCTATGGCTATTTGATACTAGTGGTTTTATTGTACTTCCTATGTGGGTAATTGCTTTTGTCGCTTTATGGCAGTATGTTGGTCAGTCAATGATGCTTTACATGGCTCAGATTTCTGGTATCAGCAAGTCCCTTTATGAAGCAAGCTATATTGACGGATGTAGCAAAGCTAGAAGTTTTTTCCACATCACACTCCCACTGATTCGACCTATGGTTGCAACAGCAATGTCATTGAACGCCATCGGTTCATTAAAGTTTTTTGATTTGGTATTCAACATGACAGAGGGTGGTCCAAACCACAAAACTGAAGTCCTTGCAACTCATCTTTACCAGCAAGGTTTTAAATACAGTAAGTACGGCTATGCCAGCGCTATCGGTATTGTATTATTAATACTTTGCCTCATCGTAACTGCATTTATTAACAAGGTGGTAAAGACCGAACAGTATGAGATGTAAAAAGGAAATGTTTTCTATTGCGAGGCATTAGAAAACTTTCCCACAGCACACTCTCTTTGCCGAAGGCAAAACATAAATGAGTGTGCTTTCCCGCATATAGATATATAGAGGAGCTACAAAAATTATGAAAAAAATAAAACCAATAAGAATAATTATATATATATTCCTAATTGCGATGGCAATAATATATCTTGCTCCATTACTTTGGGTTCTCATGGTTTCCTTCAAAGACAGTAACCACGAAGTAATGACAGCACCATTTAGCCTTCCACAGTCTCCATCCTTTGATAACTTTACATTTGCATGGACTGCCGGAAAGCTTGGCGTAGCAACACTTAATTCGTTTATCGTTTGTGCTGTTGCACTTATCTTTAGTATGGTAATCGGTTCAATGGCAGCTTTTGGTATCGCTCGACTTCGTTGGAAATTATCTAAGCTTTCTCTTACATATTTCCTTCTTGGAATGATGATACCTGTGCACTGCTTATTGATTCCATTGTTTACACGTTTCACTCGCATGGGCCTTAGCAATACATTAACTGGAATTATAATTCCATATGTTACCTTCTCACTACCAATTACCATTTATATCATGGTTGGTTTCTTTGAGGGTATGCCAAACGAATTGATCGAAAGCGCATGTATCGATGGAGCAACAATTTACCAGATATTCGCAAAGGTATGTCTTCCACTTGGCAAGACTGGTCTTTTCGTAACAGGACTTATGACATTCGTAGGTAACTGGAACGAACTCTTACTTGCGATGGTATTTATATCCGACGATTTTAAGAAGACACTTCCTGTTTCACTGTCTAAGTTCGTTGGTCCTTACAATACAAACTATACCCAGATGTTTGCGGCTATTATTATCGCAATCATTCCTACAGTAGTTGTTTACTGTGCATTCTCTAACCAGATTGTAGACGGCTTAACAGCTGGCGCTGTAAAGGGATAATTTACAATCCCAAATAAATAATTAGGAGAAGAAAATGAAAGAACAAAAAACCCCATTAATTTCACACATTTTTACTGCAGATCCATCTGCACATGTCTTCAATGACAGAATTTACATCTATCCTAGTCATGATATACCACATGACGGCGAGGACAATGATAACGGCGATGAATATCAAATGCAGGATTATCATGTATTCTCAATAGATGACAAAAGTGACGAAGTTATTGATCACGGACAGGTTTTGCATCAAGATGATGTTCCTTGGGTTAGCGAGCAAATGTGGGCTCCAGATGTAGTGTACAAAAATGATACCTACTATCTCTTCTTCCCTGCTCGTGACAAAGATGGAATCTTTAGACTTGGTATTGCAGAAAGCAAAAAGCCTGAAGGACCATTTGCACCTAGAAAAGACTACGTTAAAGGAAGTTTTAGTATCGACCCATGTTCTTTCAAAGATGAGGATGACAAAGTATACATCTTGTTCGGCGGATTATGGGGCGGACAATTAGAAAAGTACCGCACAGGTACATTTGACCCTAATGGCACAGAGCCACCTAAGAACGAGCATGCAGTTTGGCCAAAGATAGCAATGATGAAGGACGATATGTCTGAATTTGCTGAAGAGCCAAGAGATATTGTTATTTTGGATAAAGACGGCAAGGAGCTTCTTGCCGGAGACGAGGACCGTAGATACTTCGAGGATCCATGGATGCACAAGCACAATGGAAAGTACTACTTCTCTTACTCTACTGGTACTACTCACTACATCGTATATGCGGTAAGCGATAATCCTTATGGACCATTCACTTATCAAGGTCGTATCCTAGAGCCAGTACTTGGTTGGACAACCCACCACTCTATCGTTGAGTATCATGGCAAGACATATTTGTTCTACCATGACTGCGAAATCTCTGGTGGAATCAACCATAGACGTAACGTTAAGTACTGTGAGCTTAAATACAGACCAGATGGAACTTTTGAAACCATAGTACCTTAATTAATCCTTAAATATATGTTCTAAAAAAGGCCTAGGGGCCGGGTTTGGTCCAGGGGGACGGGGTTAGTGGTCCATAATGAACTATTATGGACCACTAACCCCGTCCCCCTGGACCAAACCCGGCCCCTTAGACCAAGCTCGACCTCTTACACCACTTCTACTTAGTCTCTTGTTTCCATTACTATCAGATAGCCCGATTTCACAGAAATAAGGCCTTTTTCGTCTTTCAACTCATTACTTACAGTCAAAGTGTTAAATCCCTCTATATCGGCGTTTTCAAGGGGATATTTAAAGCCCTTCATAGTAAGACCCTTGACCTTACCCATATAAGGAAAAACTGAGATATATTCACCGAATTGACCCTCAGCCGTAATCTCGTATGTATCACCTGAGCCTATCATTTGAATCTGATTGTGAGAATCCATAATAATGACCTCACGATTATTCTTAAGACCAAGACCTATAAGATTGAGATTACCTAACATATGATCAAGCCTAATGCCTGTAGCTCCCAAAAGATAAATCTCATCTCCTGGGCGTGTCCTATCTAGGGCTATTCTAACAGCTGCCTCCGTATCGGTATCATCCTTAATTGGATTAAGCACCTTAACCTTGATGCCTGCGCTTTTAATCTCCTCAAGGGCTGCTTCCTTGGAAGAATCAAAATCGCCAATAACAAGGTTAACTTTGATACCCATTTTCTTGCAAGCTTCATAACCTCTATCACAGGCAATCACATATAAATCATCTATATTAAGATTATCTACAAAGGCCTTGATAAAATCCTCCTCTATCAGACCTCCTGCGATAATAGTGACAATCATTCCATCTTCTCCAGTAACTTTTCTACGTTAGCCTTTAAATCACCACAAAAAGCTGCAGAGCCTGCCACTATGATGTTGGCTCCTGCCTCTAAAACATCTTCTATTGTGTCGTCGTTAATACCGCCGTCAACCTCGATATCAATCTTGAGCTTCTTTTGACGAGCCATAACCGACAACTCTCTAACCTTATCCAAGGTATATGGTATGAGCTTTTGTCCACCAAAGCCTGGGTTAACTGTCATTATAAGCACCATATCCACTTTTTCAAGCACATGAGTAATCTCAGTAAGTGGTGTTGCAGGGTTGATAGCTACACCAGCCATAACACCGCAATCCTTAATCATATCAATGGTAGCGTCTAGATGCTTGCAGGCCTCTGCATGAACCGTAATAATATCAGCCCCTGCCTCTGCAAACTCCTTGATATATCTCTCTGGCTCTACAACCATCAAATGCACGTCCATAATACGGTCTGTGTACTTTCTGATGGACTTGAGCACTGGCATTCCAAAGCTGATGCTAGGCACAAACATGCCATCCATAACGTCAAAATGAATATATTGCGCACCCGCTTCATCAATTATCTCTAATTGCTCTTTAAGACGCCCGAAATCCGCTGATAAAATTGATGGTGCCAAACATTTTTCCATAGGTTCTCCTCTATTATCTGTACTTGTTGTTTTGCTGCTCTACCATTTCAGAATATATCTGCAAGTAATTCTCATACCTAGACTTTGCTATCTGACCATTTTCGACGGCCTCTTTAACACCGCAATCTGGCTCCTTGTGATGTACACAGCCACCAAATCTGCAGCGAGTCTCCGGCTCAATAAACTCTGGAAATAGCTTGTATAAATCCACCGGCTCACATCTTGGAACAAACAAAGATGAAAAACCTGGAGTATCCATGATATAAGTGTCATCGCCCAAATAAAGAAGTTGAGAATGTCGGGTAGTATGCTTGCCTCGGCCTATCTTTTCAGACACCTCACCAGTTTCCATGGTATTGCCCTGTGTTAGCAAATTGACAATCGAGCTTTTGCCTACACCTGATGGTCCTGCAACTGTGGAAGTCTTGCCCTTGAGCACACTTAAAATTTCTTCTATTCCTTCTTCGTTCTTGGCAGAAGTAAAAATAACTTTGTATCCAGCAGACTGATAAGTATCTAGCATCTGTTGCTTGAAACTCTCATCAGCCAAATCAACTTTATTAAAACAAATAATAATCGGAACCTGTTGTTCTTCCATCATACAAAGGAATCTATCCAAAAGATTGAGATTAGGCTCTGGATTTTTGGTAGCAAATATGAGCAATGCCTGATCAACATTTGCCACCGCAGGCCTAATAAGCTCAGTCTTGCGAGGCAGAATGCTAATAACATTGCCCGTCATTTCCTCCTGGGAGATGACGTCTATCTCCACATCATCTCCTACAAGAGGCTTAATCTTATCTTTTCTAAAGGCCCCCTTGGCCTTGCATTCATAGATGCCGGAATCCTCTACATTAACATAATAGAATCCGGCGATTCCTTTAATAATTTTTCCTATCATCTACTACTCTGCTACTGTACCCTGAATAGTCTTTGTAACCTTCTGATCTTCGAGAGGTACTATATCTCCAGCAGAACTTGTAATAACTGGAGTAAGTGTGATTGTAAGTTCAGGGCGAGATACGTTTGAAATATTTATACCGCCACCGGCTGGTATTTTATCTGATCTATTAAGCTCAGCAATAGTGTATATACAGTCCTTATCAAATGGGTTGTCCACGTGATAATTGTATGTGTTTTCCTTCTTGCCCTTGCTGACTACTAGTGTAATCTTGGCATTTGGCTCTACCATTTCACCTGCCTCAATTGACTGGCTTATGACACTTCCCTCTGGAACCTCGTCAGAAAATTCTTTAGTTGTTTCTGTAACAACGATACCCTTGTCATCTAAAAGTCTTGTAGCCTCTGCCTGCGAAAGATTAACTACGCTAGGTACTGAAATCTGGCCGTCAGCACTCTCTGGGTCCTCAGTTGGCTGATTGTTATTAGCATCACCGCCTGAGTTGCCTCCGCCTGAGCCATTGCCTGAATCAGAGCCGCCAGAAGAACCACTATTTGGACCTGCACCGGCAACTGTAATTCTAAGTGTATCCTTTAATGAGAACTCCTCGCCCTCTTTGACTGACTGAGCTGTAACTGTGTTGGCAGCCTCGCCGTTTTCCTCGTAGCTAACAAGTACGTTCTTTTCGTTGAGACCAAGATCCTCAAGCTTCTGTAAAGCCTCCTCGTACTGTGTACCTACAAGGTTAACCATCTTAACCTTCTTAGAACCAAAATCAAAGATGCCAATGAAGTTGCCAGCAATTGCCACAACAATAGCAACGATAGCAATGGCTGCTACGATACCTGAGATAGTAAGGATTCTGTCCATCTTGGAATCGTCACCTTCATCCTCATCATCGTCATCATAATAATCATCGTCATCATCATAGTACTCGTCGTCCTCGTCGTCGTAGTACTCATCCTCTTCATTATAGTCATCGTCATCATCAAATCTAAGGGCATCAGCTGCTTTTTGTGTAAGGCTTGCCTCCTGCTCTGGAGTGTATCTGTTGATGACCTGAGTCTTGCCAAGGTCGTTTTCAACGAATGAAACAAAATCCTCATCAGGGCTAACAAGAGCTCTCTTTAAGTCCATAAGTAAATCAGAGATAGTGCCATAACGTCTGTCAGGGCTCTTCATTGTAGCCTTAAGGATGATTTTCTCAAGGGAGATTGGCAAATCCGGTGCATATGCACTAGGAACAACCATATCCTCCTGTAAATGCTGAATAGCTATGGCAACAGTGTTGTCTCCATCAAATGGAACACGTCCTGTAACCATTTCGTACATAACAATACCAAGTGAGTAAATATCACTCTTGCCATCTACAAAACCATTTCTAGCCTGCTCAGGTGATGAATAGTGTACTGAACCCATAACATCTGCATGGATTGTGTTGGCACTTGCTGCGCGAGCAATACCAAAATCAGTCACCTTAACCTTGCCTTCAGTTGAGATAATAATATTTTGTGGCTTGATATCGCGGTGAATAATTCCCTTCTGGTGAGCTGCCTCAATACCACGTCCAACCTGAATAGCTATACTGATAGCCTCCTTGAAGTTGAGCTGGCCCTTCTTTTCAATATATGTTTTGAGAGTGATGCCTTCAACGTATTCCATTACAATGAAATACATACCGTTTTCAGAACCTACATCGTAAATATTAACGATGTTTGGATGCTCCAAGCCTGCTGCAGACTGAGCCTCTGTTCTGAACTTAGCAACGAAAGTTGCATCCTCAGAAAATTCCTGTTTTAAAATCTTAATTGCTACTTCTCTGCCAAGGATGTGATCCTTTGCACGATATACGTCAGACATTCCGCCTGAACCAACTTTATCAATTACCTCATATCTATCCGCTATAAATACGCCTTGTGTTATCATGTATTCTCCTCACTTTTACTATTCTATGACTATTACTGAGATATTGTCTTTGCCACCGCCTTTGTTTGCCAACTGAATCAGCTTTGCGGCCCTGTCCTCAAGTGTATCCGCTGACTTCAGGACACTAAATATCTCTTTGTCATTTACCATATTTGTAAGGCCGTCTGAGCAAAGTAAAATCCGCTCTCCGCCCTTAAGTGCAACATCAAAATAATCTGGGCTAATGGTTTCTTCTGCGCCAATAGCTCTAGTTATCATGTTCTTGCGTTTATCTGTTCTGGCATCATCCTCATCTAACTCCCCGGTTCTCACCAGCTCTGCTACAACAGAATGATCTTTCGTGATTTGTTTCAGCTTGGTTGTAATAGCAACATAAAGTCTGCTATCACCAACATTTGCAACATATAGATGTCCATCTATTATTGTTGCCATAACAAGAGTAGTACCCATGCCTGCCTTGGATGGATCCATCTTGCCCTGAGTGTAAATCAGGTGGTTCGCTGATTGAATAACCTGCTCAAGAATTCTCACAGGCTCTGTCTCGGTAGAGTGCTCTACTCCATCCACGATAGTCGCTACACACTTAGCAGAGGCATAGTCTCCTGCCAATTCTCCGCCCATGCCATCAGCGACTATGTAAAGGTTTGGTAAGTTACCCACTCTACTGTCGGAAGCATAAATGGTGTCTTGATTCACTTTTCTTTCGATTCCGACATCAGTCTTGCCGTAACTTATCATTAAGATAATCCTTTCATCTTGCGCTTTCTCAACTGTCCACAGGCCCCGTCTATATCGCGGCCCATTTCCCTTCTAATAGTAGCATTATTCACGTATTTTTCAATCTTTTTTTGGAATGCGTAAGCCCTATCCATAGATGGACTAACGAAATCTCTCTCCTTGATTGGGTTGACTGGAATAAGGTTTACATGACAGTTTAAATGACCTATCAGCTCACCTAATTCTTTGGCGTCCTCGTCTCTATCATTGACTCCTCCAACCAAAGAATATTCAAAGGTAATTCGACGTCCTGTCATGTTGTAATAGTATTCGCAGGCATCTATCAATTCGTGAATGTCATACTTGTTGGCAATCGGCATAAGCTCCGCTCTCTTCTTTTGATTAGGAGCGTGAAGGGAAATTGCCAGAGTGATTGTCAAATCCTCCTTTGCCAACTCTTTTATCTTTGGAACAATTCCACAGGTGGAAACAGTAATGTTTCTCTGGGAAATGTTAAGACCATTTTCATCTGATAATAGTCTAACAAATTTTACTATATTGTCATAGTTATCCATGGGCTCGCCTGTGCCCATAACAACTAAGTTGGAAACTCTCTCGCCAGTATCCCGCTGAATAGCGTATATCTGCCCCAGCATTTCAGCCGGAGTGAGATTTCTAACCCAACCGTCCAAGGTAGATGCACAGAATCTACATCCCATCTTACAGCCTACCTGGGAGCTGATGCATACAGAATTGCCATGCTTATAACTCATCCATACGCTTTCTACCATCTCTCCATCAAACAACTCAAACAAATACTTGCGAGTGCCGTCGATTTTGGAAATCTGAAGCTCCACCTGCTTAAGAGGACGATAGTTGCAAGTCTGCTGCAGCTTGTCCTTTAAGGAGTTGGGAATGTTTTTCATCTCATCATAGCTTTGAGCCAAATGCTGATGCATCCACTCATAAAGCTGCTTAGCACGAAATTTAGGTTCCTTTAAATCGTTAGTAACAAAATCTGTAAGCTCTGTTAAATTTAACGACCTAATGTCTACTAATTCTTTTTCATTGCACATATAAAAAATCCATCATGTTCACTATCAGGGAAAAGCTGCATCTGCTCCGTAACAGAATACTCTGGATGCTTTGCCAAAAATGCCTTTACCTGATTGTCGTTTTCATCTTTGTTGATAGTACAAGTGCTATAACAAAGTGTACCGCCGGCCTTGAGATATAAATGTACTGTCTCAAGAATCTGCTGCTGCAATTTAACTAGCTCTTCAAGGGATTTTAAACTCTGATTGTACTTGATGTCAGGCTTTTTCCTAATGATACCAAGACCTGAGCATGGTAAATCAGCAACTACAATATCGTACTTGCCAACAGCCGCCTCGTCAAGTACAGTTGCATCCCATTGCTGGGCCTCTACATTATCTACGCCGGCACGCTGTATGTTCTCCTGGATTAAAGCCACCTTAGCTTCGGTAAGGTCCCTTGCGATCACCTTGCCAGCCTTGGCAAGCTGGGCAAAATGTAAAGCCTTTCCACCAGGCGCTGCACACACATCTATTATTTTATCATTTGTATCCACCTTAGCCAAATTTGCCACCAATTGGGAAGAATAATCCTGCACGTAAAACTTGCCCTGAGCAAATTCTGGTATGGCTGAAAGTGCGTCATAATCTGAAATATATAACGCAGACTCCAAGGTATCGCATTTACGAACTGTAATTCCCTGAGCCTGTAATGCTAAAGTAAGCTCCTTTTGTGATGTCTTGGAGCTGTTGACTCTGATGCACAAATCCTGAGATTGAAAGAATCCCAAAAGAATCTTTTCGCAAATATCCTTGCCATAATCCTTGGTCCATTTATCTACAATCCACTGTGGCATTGAATATTTGATACCAAGGTCTGTTATCTGGACGCTACCCTTGTCCCTAGCAATGTTTCTAAGAACACCATTGACAAACCCCGACAAACCGCCAAAGCCACGTTTCTTGGCTAGCTTAACATATTCGTTGCAGGTAGCAGAATCAGGAACTGCATCCATATAGTAAATCTCAAAGACACCCATTCGAATCATAGTACGAATAAGGGGCTTCATCTTTTTAGCCTTTGTCTTTGAGTAATTGTCTATGATGTAATCTAACTTGATTTTTCTTTCCACAGTACCACTTACAAGGCGAGTGATAAAACTGCGCTCAGTCTTTTCCAAATAAGCGTATTTATCTAAAACCGCCTTTAGATAGATGTGGGAAAACTGCCCATGCTCAAGTATCTCTACCAATGTATCTAAAGCAATCTCTCTATTGTTAATCCCTGCCATTTACAAACCTCTTGCCGACTTCAAGTTGATATCCTCTAAGGAAATCTCCCGCCGCCATGCGTTTCTTGCCCTCCAGTTGGAGTTCTTGTATTTCTAATGCTTGATTACCGCAGGCTACAGTAAAGCCATTTTTATTAACCTCAATTACCTTGGCTGCATCCCCAGACTTATCTACCACTGCAGCCTTCCAAATCTTAAGTGATTTACCATCCACAAAAGTAAAAGCCGATGGCCATGGATTTAATCCACGAATGAGTCGTTCTATTTCTACTGCAGGCTTGGTCCAATCGATAAGTCCCATTTCCTTTTTAATCATGCCAACGTGTGTGGCCTGAGATTCATCCTGTGGCTCAGGAGTAATTTCTCCTCTCTCCAACGCCTCGATAGTTTTGACAGCAAGCTTTCCACCGTCAACTGCCAATTTATCAAACAGACTACCGCCAGTTTCATCCTCTGCAAGAACAACCTCAGATTTAAGGAGCATATCTCCATCGTCAAGTCCTGGTCCCATAAGCATTGTTGTGTTACCTGACACCTTCTCGCCGTTGATGACGGCCCACTGTATAGGTGCAGCGCCACGATACTTTGGAAGTAATGAACCGTGAACGTTGACACAGCCAAGTCGAGGCATATCAAGAATAACTTTTGGTAAAATCTGACCAAAGGCAGCAACCACAAATACATCTGCCTCATATCCCTTAAGGTATTCAACTGATTCCTCTGCTCTGATTTTCACTGGCTGATAAACTGGAAGATTGTGCTCCACCGCCCACTCCTTGACTGGAGTCATTTGAAGCTTGCCACTGCGACCCTTTGGCTTGTCAGGTTGACTGACAACTAGGATAACCTCATGCCCTGCTTCATATATTGCCTTTAAAGTCTCCACCGCAAAATCCGGTGTGCCCATGAAAACTACTTTCATCTATGTAAGTCCTTTCAATTATCGCACCAACTAAAGTGATGCAAACAAAATGATGTGAGTGTCAAATGTTACTTTGCCACTCACACCAATATTTTACCATTTTCCTATGTTTTTGTAAAAAATAGCCCTAATTTCAATTTGATATGCACCATTTCTTTTTGAAATCTTCCCATTCTGAAGTTTCTCGCATGAACTGATACTTGTCGTCCTCACAATATTGCTTGATTTGATTGCTTATTACCATATTTAAAACTGCCGGATTAGATTCCGCAAATGTCATATGCTCAAACAAGCTTGATTTTGCAAAATCCATCATTGTATCTGAGTTGGATAACATTTTATCGAGAAGCTCAAGTGTCTGCTTTCCATCCTTCATGTCAACAGCAAATTGTACTTTTCCTGCCAATTGACTGTACAATCCCATTTCAAACAACTCTGCCAAAGCTGCTTCCTTCTCAATAAGAGTCTTGGCCTTTTCAAAATTCTCTGTTTCTATTGCGACCATGTATAATTCATACATAAGTGTAGACATATTCTGATGACTTAAATACAATGACTCTTCAAGAGCTCTGTACGCCTCATCAAATTTTTTGGTTCCTCGATAGATAGAGGCAAGCTTTCTTTTCTTGTCTGGATTCTCATCTGAATAGTATTCTAGGCAGCGCTCAGCATCCTCGTACCTCTCTCTGCTTATGAAAAAACCATAGAGAGCATCTACCGCGCTCATCTTTGTAGATTCAGTATCGCTCTTTAAAAGCTCTTCTAAGCACTCTTGAATCCAGTCGTCATATTTTGCTCTCTCACTTGCTCCAAGTATTAGAGTCTGAGCTAATAACATAGATGCAAGGGAAAGCTTGAGGTTTTCTGCGTTGGGATATTCCCTGACTATATCTACCATCTTTTGGTAAATCACATATAGCTTTTCCCTTCCAATCATTCCATGTAACTCTTTTATTATATTTGAAACTTCAAGTTCTGAAAGGGTCTCATTGAATGAAAGAAGTTCATCCAATGAAATGCCTAGCAATCTGGCTATGGGCGCCAAAAGTGATATATCAGGCGTTGATGCGCCACTCTCCCACTTGTTCACTGCAGGAGCTGTAACACCAAGCTTGTTTGCCATTTCTTCCTGTGTCAGCTTCTTTTCTTTTCTATATCTTCTAATAACTTCATTTATCTGCATAACATATCCTCCATATCAAAATAAAACAATTAGCACGTGCTTTACATATGACATTATAACCGCAGAAAACAAAAAAATGTATTGAATAACATTTAGCTAATATTTATATTTTTTAACTGTTGTTCATGTTTGTGATAATAAATTTTATATTTTACATATAAAAGAGAAGACTCCCGAAAGAGTCTTCCAAAAAAGTCTTCAATTCAATGTTGCACATCCCAAATATTGCCGTTTTTAAGCATGTTTTTTACCCATGATGTCCTCTCCGGCTTCGGGAGATAATTAAATAAATACTCTCTCCTATTAACGCTGCTGCAACTATAATTAATAACACTGCCAATATTCTTGCAGTCTTATCATTTTTTATTTTATCAGGTATTTCATTATCGTACATGAGGGCATAGGTTGAGAACCTGCCTGTAGCAATTGTGACGGTGTCCTCATCGTTATCAGAATCCTTAAGCAAAGTACACTTGCCGCCGTGTGCACGCATAATGTAGTACTTTCCGGAAACACCCTTGTATTTGTCCGGGATGGTAATAGTGATGAGAATTGGGGTGTTGGTAGCCTCAATCTGTTCCCAGTCACCATCGTCAAACTTAAAGGAAATGCTTAGATCAATGTAGTTTGCCATAGAAAGATTTGGAATATCCTTTCTATAGGTCTCTAATCCCTCTTCTATTACCGCCTTATCAGCTTCAGGCACTGCACTTTCATCTATCATTTTTGCCTCGACTATGATGTCAACTGCTGCACCCTGTTCTACCTTTGCAAGCTGCTCATCAGTAAGAATAGCCATTATCACTGCCTCAGCGTCAACAAGCTTGGCAGAAATCTTAGACGAATTATCAAGCTCCATTGTAAGGCGCACTTCCCCCTTACCAATTATAATTGTAGTACTGCTTGAGATAGCATCATCTTCCTCTGGCTCAGCTATCTCTTCCTGCTCCGCTTTATCTTCCTTTTGCTCTGCTTGAGTTTCAGTCTTTTTTCCTTTATTTTTCTTGGATTTATCCTTATTAACTGAAGCAGCCGTCTCATCTTCTGTTGTTCCTGAAGTCACAGTAGCTGCCTCATCTTCTTCATCCTGAGACTCCTCCTCAGCATCGTCTTTATTCTTGTTTTTATTTTTGTTCTTATTTTTATTCTTGTTTTTATTCTTCTTTTTCTTTACTTCCTTCTCCTCTTCCTCCTCTTCTTCCTCGTCATCCTCTTCATCTTCTGCTATAGCGGTTGTAGCTTTCTCTGTCTTTAAAGTATAAAGAGTAGCCTCAGAAGGTTCGCCTAAATCGTCGCCACGAAGTCGTACATATATATCATATGAAGTATTGGCTAATAGTCCTGTAAATTCGTATTCATCATCCGCTGCTGGCTTAACCGAGTCGTCCCAATCTGAGTCCTCTGGCACATAGCCACGCTCACAGATTATATATTCTTTGTCGCCTTCCACACGGATTCTGATGCTGCTTGCGGTTTTTGAAACTAGCACTGGCTGCTCTGGAGCCGGCTGACTGGTCTGCAAATTACCTTCATCGTCACCAGTTTGTCCCGTAGAATCATTTTCCAAAATAGTAAATTCCTTGGACAGGCTATAAACTCTACTGCCAATTGTAATATCAACTTTTGCTGTATATACACCAGGTTCAGTAGGCGGATTAGTTGTGACAGTGTCATCCTCGTCAGTATATGTAATATCTCCTGCTGTAGCATTAAGTCCCAAGGTACTGTTAAAAGAATTTACTCCTGACACGTCCGCACTAAATGGGCTTCCTGTATATTCTCCGCCGGCTGCTGTCAATGTTATAGTTGCAGACTTACCATGATATTCACAGGAATCATCACAAGTACTTGATACAGTCACACTATCCCCGGTAAATCCACTAGGATTAGGGAAACTATAGCTATGTTCATGTGGTGGTGCTGGACTGCTGACATTTATGATTATTGTAGGCTTCGTCGCATTCTCTGCCCACCGATAGTCTTCATTTGTAAATACTGGATAGAAAGTATACTGCCCAGCCGGCGCAGATATTTCCTGCCCACCTCCAGTTAGCACTTGCTCTGGAGTAGCATCGGCTTCGGTCTTCCAAGTAACCTGCGCAAACTCAGGAGCCTCCTGCACCTCCTCAGCCTGTGCTACCATCGTGACGTTAAATAAGTTTATGAAAGCATCTCCATTACCCGGTTCGCCACTTTGATTATCATCACCATTCTGGCCTTGACCTTCGTCTCCACCAGGATTTTCTCCTTGGTCTTCACCTGCCTCAGGCTCACCCTGGTTTCCTTCATTGTTCTGACCTTCGTCGCCCTGGCCTTGATTATCATCACCGTTCTGACCTTGACCACCTAAATCTTGACCCTCGTCGTTTTGCCCCTGGCCACCGGGTTCATGACCTTCATCGCCATTTTGTGGGTCAGCAGCGCCGTTGTCATCAATTATATAATTAGCTGTAATTCCAATACTTGTAGGGATATGAATAGAATCATCAAAATCATCCCCCACAGTCACATTTTGCTCAGCATACTGCGCATCAGCTGCCAAAAGTGTTGCTGATGTAATTTCCCAATAACCATTTTCCCCATCGGCACGTACATTCATATTGGCCGCTGCAAAAATAACAAAAAGCGTAATACCAATAGATGCCGCCTGCATCATCCTTCTCTTTCTCATTTGGCCTCCTCCACGATTTTCGTAAAAAAGCACAAACTCCCCCCATAATGTAGTTCTTCTATTTTATAATATTTTTATGGATTAATACACAATTTCACAGAATCTTTGGAAAAAAATCACATTTATAGAGTGACATTTGTCATGTCCGATTATGACAGCATTCACTGTTTAATGGATTCTAGAAATAATATTATGATATCAGAACAGAGATTAAGAAATTTTAAATCACAGAAATCCAAAACAAATTTCTACCGAAAAATCAAAATCATTTTAAAAAGATATAAAGGAGAAAAACATGAGCGATAACATTATTTCAATTAGCAATCTTGTAAAAAGATATGGAGACAATGTAGCAGTTGATCATTTTAATCTCGAGGTAAAAAACGGTGAGATACTTGGCCTCCTTGGACCAAATGGTTCTGGCAAGACAACCACAATCAACTGCCTACTATCTCTTCTCAAATATGACAGAGGCGATATTCAAATCTTCGGCAAGCCAATGGCGCCAGATGCCTACGATATTAAAAGTCAAATTGGCGTAGTAATGCAAAATGTGGCTGTTATCGATACATTGAATGTGTATGAAAACGTAGATTTCTTCTGCGGCCTTTACATTAAAGATAAAAATCTAAGAAAGAAATATGTAGAAGAAGCGTTAGAATTTACCGGTCTTACAGATTACAAGAAATACAAGCCAAAGAAGCTTTCCGGCGGTTTACTTAGAAGACTTAACATCGCCTGCGGCATAGCTCACAAGCCAAAGCTTATCCTTTTTGATGAACCTACAGTTGCAGTAGACCCTCAAAGTAGAAACGCAATTTTAGAGGGGATCAAAAAGATGAACCGTGATGGTGCCACAATCGTTTACACCTCTCACTATATGGAGGAAGTCGAGGAACTTTGTACTAGAGTTGTAATTATGGATCACGGCAAGAACGTGGCAAGCGGTACCTCTTCAGAACTTAAGTCTTCACTTATTAACAGAGAGACAATCCGCATTGGTTTACCTAATAAGTCGCCAGAAATCATCGCTGACCTTAAGGAAATCAACCATGTATATAAGGTTTTAGAAGATGGCAATGACGTGGTTATCAAGTGTGATGGTGGCGAACATAATCTTGTTCATGTGCTTAGCTACTTATCAGATAAAAACATTCCATTTGGCCATGTAACCACCGAACTGCCAACCTTAAATGATGTATTCCTTGAAATCACTGGAAAGGAGCTTAGAGACTAATGTTTGTACGTATTTTTCTTTATAAAATAAAAGAATTAACGAGAATGCGCTCAATCGTAGGATGGAACTTTTTGTTTCCGCTTGTACTCGCAACAGCCTTTTATGTAGGCTTTGGAAATCTCATCAAAGAAGATCCTGACACCTTTAAAACAATCGATGTAGGATACGTAAATACGAACTCTCAGGATTCTCCTTTCTCAGAATTACTTGAGGAACTTTCAAAGGAAACCGATGAGCATATCCAAGTATTGAATGTTCAATCTTTTAAGGATGAAAAGAGCGCATCAAAAGCCATGGATGATAAAAAAATCTCCGGCTTCTACCTAGAAAATGGTGACAAAATCAACACTGTTATTAAGGAAAACGGCTTAGCTTCCACCACCTTAAACCAGATTGTTAGAGCCTATGAGAATGCGAAATTTCAATTAGAAGAAATCACAACCAATCATCCAGAGAAAATTGAGCAAGCCATAAAGCTGCAGTCCAAAGATTTAAATTTGATGAAGGAACACAACTTTGGCAACAATACTTCACGCTATCTGCAGTACTTCTTTGCTCTGATTGCTATGTCATCACTTTTTAGTTCTTGGATTAGCACATCAATGCTAAATGGAATTTGTGCAAACATCTCAGAAGGCGGAAAGCGTTTTGAGTGTGCGCCAGCCAACAAGCTAGTTGCGGTAGCAGCAGGTACTTTAGCCGGAATGCTTATTCAATCTGTTTCAAACGCAATCGTTGTTATCTACATACAGTACGTTTTAAATATTAATATTGGCATTCCACTTGGGGAAACAATTTTAATTACAACTATTGGAAGTGGAATTGGTATAGCCGCAGGCACTTTAATAGGTTCTCTGCTTCCAAACCCAAAGTACCACGTAGTAGTACCACTTTTATTTTCAATGACTTGCTCGTTTTTCAGCGGTCTTATGTGGGATCAGATTAAGCAGTTAATTCAATACAAATGCCCAATCATCAACAAGATTAACCCAGCGGCATTGATAACTGATTCGTTATTTATAAGAGCCACTTACGGCAGGACAGATACCTATATTCAAAACATAATTATAATGCTATCAATGATTGTAGGATGTCTATTTATCAGTAGCATCTGTCTAAGGAGGAGGAAATATGTCAGTCTTTAAAGCTGTTTTTAAATCAATAAAAAGTACATTTGGAAACCTTATCCTTTACTTTGCAATATTTACTTTTTTCGGGAATCTTTCTGCAAAGACAATTGCAACAACCAATGAAACTATGTTTAAGGAATCAAAGGTGTCTGTTGCCATTATCAACAACGATGAATCCGCCCTTAGCAATGGCCTAGTTGATTATCTTAAAGAAACTCAAAAGGTTGTCAATCCACGGACTGATTCTTTGGAAGACATTAATGAAAATACCAGGTTTGGCATTTATAATTATGCCGTCATCATCCCTGAAGATTTCTCTGAAAAGCTTTCTAATGGGGATGCAGAAAATGCACTTGAATACATTTCAGCCGGAGCATCTACTTCTGAATATCTTTTAACACAGAAGATTGATGACTACCTAAAGGATGTTGTGATATATTTAGAGTGTGGTTATTCTGAACAAGAAGCCATAGATTTAACCAACAAGCAAATGATAAAGCTTGAAGAAACCAAAGCTTTGGTACAATCATCCACTGAAGAGGACCACTTCTCCTTCTTTTCTGGAATGTACACATTTAATGCATACAGCCTAATGATGATTCTTTGTACCTGTATCAGCAGTGCTCTTCTATTTATGAAGAATCCAGATGTTAAAAACCGTATTTCCGTTAGTGGAATGTCATTCCAAAAAAGGAACACTGCAATTATTACTTCAGTTTTATTATTAGGAATAATTTTAACTTTGCTTTGCATAGTAGCTGTCCATATCTTGGGATTTAACTATTCATCAGACAAGAGTATTTACTATATCATTAACACTTTTGCATTAATGCTTATAGGAATTGGCATGGCATACTTTATCACTTCAATTACCTCAAGTGAAAATATTATAGCTATGCTATCCAACATGCTGACTCTTTCAATGTGCTTTTTATGCGGAGTCTTCGTAAGCACCGACTTGATGTCTGCATCAGTGTTAAAAGCAGCTCAATTCCTACCACTTTACTGGTATGTTTCAGCTGTACATTACATAAACGATACCCCACTAGGTCAGATATGGGGAACCACCTTCGCGACCAAAATATCAATCGAAATACTATTTGCATTAATATTCTTTGCGCTAGGAATGATAATCTCTAGAAAAAAGGAGCAGTATGCTGTCTGACATTGTAATTCGCTTAATAGCAGCAATCGGATTAATAACACTTGTGAATGCAAATGACATTACAACTTCTTCAGTTGTAATGTCTATTTGTATTTTATTCTTGTTAGAAATCAGCATACTTGTTAAAAATAGAATCCTTTACCATCTTTTTACTATTCTTCCATTTGTAGCATCATTTATTTTTATCCTTATAACAAAGCCGACTAACGTCATCGTGTTTGAAATAATTCTTTTGGTTCTGGCTGCCTTTGCTGGCTGTGCCTCTTATCTGTATAGCAAGATGGCCTCCTACAAGGATGGCTTAATAAAAACCAGAGATGATAGTAAAGAGTTGGAATACATATTAAAAGGTAAAAACAGACAGCTTCTTAAGGAGCAGGATCAACAAGTTCACCTAGCGACCTTGGCAGAGCGTAACCGTATAGCCAGAGAAATCCACGATAATGTAGGTCATCTATTGTCTAGGGCTATTCTTCTCCTTGGTGCCATCACAACAGTCAACAAGGATGAAGCTATAGCACCAAAACTTAAGATTCTTTCGGACACTCTAGATGAATCCATGGAAAAGATGCGCTCTTCAGTACACAATCTTCATGATGATTCCATAGACCTTAACAAGAATTTTGAAGAAATCATCGGGGAACTTAAAAACTTTACCGTAAATACGGAACTAGATTTAGAAGAAAATATTCCAAAGAATATTAAGCTTACACTTATCGGAATTCTCAAGGAAGCTGTTACCAACATTATCAAGCACTCTAATGGGAATATGGTTTCTGTTATTCTCCATAAAAACTACAGATTTTGCACACTATCCGTCCATGATAACGGTACCCTGTCCGAGGAGGCCAAAACTATGATTGCAGCTGACGGCTTCGAGGGCATAGGTCTTAGAAATATTAAAACGAGGGCAACCTCAATTGGGGGCGATGCATATTTTTATACAAATGATGGTTTCACCGTGTTTGCCCGATTACCATTTGACAAAAATCTAAAGGAGCAGGAGTAGGGAATGGATAAAAAAAAGATTTTACTGGTAGATGATGACGAGCTAATCACTATGTCTCTTGAGATGATTATCTCGGCAGATTCTGATTTTGAAATAATAGGAAAAGGTTCTAGCGGCAAGGAAGCAGTTAGCCTTTATGATGAGCTTCTTCCGAATTTGCTTTTGATGGACATTCGTATGGCTGATATGAATGGCCTTGAGGCAGCGGAAGCCATCTTAGAAAAACACAAGGATGCTACCATCCTATTTCTTACCACCTTTTCTGACGACGAATATATCGTAAAGGCGTTAAAGCTTGGGGTAAAGGGTTATCTGTTAAAGCAGGATTACAAATCACTTCCTGCTGCTTTGCATGCGGCAATTGACGGTCAAAGCGTATTTGGTGGAGCAGTTATTAACAAGCTTCCTACCCTTATGAACTCCGATAAACAGTCAGACTTTGACTACAGCGCATTTGATATCACCGAAAAAGAATACGAGGTCATTCAGCTTGTTGCTGAAGGTTTTTCCAATAAAGAAATCTCCCAGAAGCTTTTTCTTTCGGAGGGAACAGTTAGGAACTATCTGTCCACCATACTAGAAAAGCTAAATCTGAGAGATCGTACTCAACTTGCAATTTTTTATTTGAAGAATGTAAAAAAATAACCCTTCCTGCTTTTAGTGCAGAAAGGGCTGCTAAATTTATTTTAGTTTTCTTCCTCTTCATCAACAAGGTCTTCCACATCATAGAGTTGGCCCTCTACCTTTTCTGTGTAGATGTGGCCATCTAAGTGGTCTATTTCGTGAAGAAGTGCTCTAGCCATAAGCGCCTCACCTTCCACGATAAATTCTTCCATGTTTTCATTTAAAGCCTTTACCTTGGCATAGTTTGGGCGTGTTACAACGCCAGTCTTGCCAGGCACTGAAAGGCAACCTTCGTTGCCAGTCTGCTCACCTGAAGTCTCTAAAACTTCTGGATTGATAAGTGTAACTGGACCCTCGCCAATATCTATAACGCAGATTCGTCTAAGAACTCCAACCTGTGGTGCAGCAAGACCAACACCATCTGCATCATACATAGTGTCATACATGTCCTCTATAAGAGTCTTGAGACGTGGAGTTAATTCTTTAACTGGCTTGCACTTTTTCAAAAGTACATCATCCTTGCCATATTCTCTAATTTCTAATAATGCCATTGTATACCCTTTCTAGTTAACAAATTAATCTGACAATCCTAAAGTGTTCCGATAGGATCAAAATCAAACCATGTTGTAGTGTTTCTATATTGTTTTTGCTCAAGTAAAAACTTGTCTACGATGTCTTTAACTCGAACCAGACGGTCATAATCATCGTCCTTTAAGTAAATAACCCGGCGATACACATCCTTTAATTTTGCAAAATATGCATCCTCCGGACCCATTATAACAATTTCTGAATCGTTTTTCTTGATAAGATTTGCAAGAATATCTGCCTGAGCTACAGCATCTTGCTGCTTGTCACAGGTGACTTGTATTCCCAAAATGTGAGAGCATGGCGGATATGATAACAAACGCCTATAGGCAAACTCCTGCTGATAAAAGGAATCGTAATCCTGTGCAGCCGCAGTAACTACCGCATAATTCTCTGGCTGATATGTCTGAATAACTGCTACACCAGGCTCAGTTCCTCGGCCTGCTCTACCTACCGCCTGAGTCAACAACTGGAAGGTGCGCTCCCCACTGTGATAATCTGACTCATTAAGTGATATATCGGCAGCAATAATTCCAACTAAAGTTACGTTGGCAAAATCGTGACCCTTGACTATCATCTGGGTGCCGATAAGCACGTCGGCCTCATGAGCTGCAAAGGCAGAAAGAATTTCCTCATGGCCATCCTTGCCCTTTGTGGTATCGGCGTCCATTCTAAGGACTCTTGCCTGTGGGAATGTCTGCTTTACAATTTCCTCAAGGCGCTGTGTGCCAGCCTTGAAGGAACCAATATATTTGCTTCCACAGCTAGGGCAAACCTTGGCTGCTTTGGTTGTGTATCCGCAGTAATGACATTTCATAGTGCCATCCTTGTGCAGATGCAGTGACACGTCGCAATGTGGACATTTTAACACATGGCCGCACGCCCTACAAGAAACAAATCCCATAAGGCCTCGCCTGTTTAAAAACAGCATTATCTGCTGGTGCTTTTCTAGCCTGTCTGCCATAAGCTCCATCAGTCTTCGGCTAATCATTGAACGATTGCCTGATTGTAGTTCTTCTCGTAAGTCAACTATCTCGCACTTTGCCATATCCTGACCCATGGCACGACTATTTAAATTAATAAGCTGATATTCCCCTGACTTAGCTCTACTATAGGCCTCTAGGCTTGGTGTAGCTGAGCCTAGAATGACTGTAGCCCCTGCAAGACTTGCTCTATATACAGCAGTCTCCCTTGCATGATAACGAGGAATTACCTCAGATTTGTATGAGGACTCATGCTCCTCGTCAATAATAATAAGTCCAAGCTTGGCAAATGGTGTAAATAAGGCTGAACGAGGACCAACCATTATACTGATTTCCCCTGCCTTAGCTCTCTCAAATTGGTCAAATCTCTCCCCCGGAGACATACGACTATTTAGGATACTGACTCTGTCTCCGAAGCGAGTATAGAAGCGCATAACAGTCTGATAGGTAAGTGCAATCTCTGGAATCAACACAATTACCTGCTGGCCCATATTTATTACATGCTCCATTACATCCATGTAGACCTCGGTCTTACCTGAGCCTGTGACACCATGGATTAAATATGTCTTACGGCGACCTGTATCGATATCTGCCTTGATTTGCTCTGCTGCCGCCTCCTGCTGCTCATTTAAAATAATTTGCTTTGCCTTGGCATCCTTGTTCAGGTGGGGATTTCTAAAAGTCCTAACGGACTCCACTTTAATAATTCCCTTTTTCTCCAAGTCCCTTATGTTTGCCGATGGAATCTGAAGCTTTTTGGTGGCAAGCTCCCAGTCCAAAACATCTATCTCTAGCAACTCTTTAAAAAGTCGCTCCTTGCCCATGGCGTGATTCTTTTTGGTAAGAAGCTCTGTCAGCTCTATCTTTGCTTGGTCCAAGGATATATTTAGGCTGATTTCTTTTTTAAGCTTTTCGTTTTCCTTCTTCTTGATAGGAATAACTGTCTTTAGCGCCTGATTCATAGTTGAGCCGTAGTTGCGTTTTAGAAATGCAGCCAAAGAAATAAGCTGAGATTCTATGGCGATGCTGTCTTTAACAACCCTCGCAATAGGCTTCAGCTTAGTAACATCAAAGCTTGGCTTGTCATGAACAGCAACAACATATCCGGTGATTGCCCTGTCCCCTTTGCCAAAGGGAATAACCACCTGAACGCCTTCAAAAACTTGCTGTTCTAACTCCGTTGGAACAATATATTCAAATGTCTTGTCTAATCTCTCATGAGATATATCAATTATTATATCAGCGTATTTCATAGAAAATATTTTAGCATAAAAGGGTTTTATTTTGTAATTTATGTGGTAGAATAAATTGATTTAAAAAAATTTGGGAGGATATCCTATGCGTCATCTAATGAGCCCTTTGGATTTGTCCAGAGCGGAACTAGAGCAGCTTATGGACCTGGCCGATGATATTAAGCTTCATCCGGATGTATACTCCGAAAAGTGCCACGGCAAAAAGCTTGCCACATGTTTTTACGAGCCAAGCACTCGTACAAGATTATCTTTTGAAGCCGCCATGCTTAATCTTGGTGGTTCTGTCCTTGGTTTTTCATCAGCTGATTCATCTTCAGCAGCCAAAGGCGAAAGTGTTTCTGATACTATTCGTGTTATTTCTTCTTACGCAGATATTTGTGCTATGCGTCATCCTAAAGAGGGTGCACCTTTAGTCGCTTCTCAGCGTTCACTTATTCCCGTTATTAATGCAGGTGATGGTGGTCACCAACATCCAACTCAAACACTGACTGATCTATTTACTATCCGCTCTTTACGTGGAGAGATTAAAGATCTTACAATCGGTCTTTGCGGTGATTTGAAATTTGGTCGTACTGTCCACTCTCTCATCAATGCACTTGTTCGCTATCCGGGAATTAAGTTTGTACTGATTTCCCCTGAAGAGCTCAGGGTGCCTGAGTACATTCGCGAGGATGTTTTAGACAAGAACGGGTTTGAGTATAAGGAAGTTGATTCCCTTGACAATGTAATGGGCGAACTCGATATACTTTACATGACAAGAGTTCAAAGAGAGCGCTTCTTCAACGAAGAGGACTACATTCGCTTAAAAGACTTCTTTATTCTTACCAAAGAAAAGATGCACTTAGCTAAGAAGGATATGATGGTACTTCACCCACTTCCTCGTGTAAATGAAATTGCAGTTGATGTGGATGATGACCCAAGAGCTATGTACTTCGAGCAGGCTAGAAATGGTGTGTTTATTCGAATGGCTCTTATTCTTACTCTACTAGAGTTGGTATAGCCGAAGCTAGATTTTTCCAGGAGTTTAATTTATTCATCCTGTAAAATTCATTCCTTATTAATCTTTCAATATTGGAGGAACAAACATGTTAAATATTAGTGGAATTCACGAGGGCTTTGTCCTCGACCACATTAAAGCAGGTGAATCCATGACAATCTATCGCAACCTACATTTAGACACCCTTGGCTGCGATTGTACTATCGCCATGATTATGAATGCAAAGTCCAACAAGATGGGCCGCAAGGACATTATTAAGATTGAGTGTCCAATCGAGCGAGTAGACTTAGATATTCTTGGATTTATAGACCACAATATCACTTGCAACATTATCAAAGACGACGCTATCGTGGAAAAGAGACAGCTTTCTCTCCCAAAAGAAATCAAGAATGTTATCTCTTGCAAAAACCCACGATGCATAAGCACTATTGAGCAGGGCCTCGACCAAATCTTTGTCCTTACAGACGAGGAAAACGAAGTGTACCGTTGCAAATATTGCGAAGAAAAATACACAGGAAATAAATAAAAGCAAACTAACGAGGTATCCCCTCATCAGTCTGCTAACGCAGACAGCTTCCTCCAAGAGGAAGCTGTTTTTTATTGAATTTTGTAATTTATATCCTGAAACATATTGAGCTTTACGTATCTTACAATCATGATGATTGCACCGATACCACTAAACAAGTACTGCTCTCCAAGAAGTTTAATCACATCCTTGAAAGAACCAGACTCTACTATAAGCTCCCAGAAATATCTATAAATTTCCCAGAATCCTACATCGTAGTACTCATTTGCAATAGTTACAATGTTCATAATGGCATAAATCTTTACAGCAAGATAAATCATTACAGCCATAATAATCCCACCGATGATGATACCCTTGGTACTAAGTCTCTTTCCAAACTTAACATATCCACCAATGGTACAGGCACCCATGATAAGCCCTGCAGCCACTGCAACATATCCTAACTTGTATAAGAAGATAATTGCTGCTACGCCAATTAGCGAACCAAGGATTGCACCTACCGCACCAAGTGATGTACGCTCTACAACTTTGTCTTCAGCCATATCTTCATCAATTGTAGGCGGCGTAAAATCAACAGAGCAATCGTCACAGATGAAGTTAACTCCACTCTGAGTATTGTAGGAGCTAATACTCTCTGATGGTTTGCCACACACCTGACAAACATCCTCGTACTCATTGAGTTCAAGATAGTCTGAGAAAGAACGAACAACCTCTGTAACATTATCAATAACAGTCCACTTGAGCTGCCCCTTAATGTGAATAGTAACTACATATCCATTATTAGTAACTGATTTAATAGCTGCTATACTCTTTCTGGCGTTCTTCATAGTCTCTTCGCCAATAGGTTGGCCATCCTTTGCAACAGATACTTCCGCATAGTATCCACCGCCTTGCATAAAGTACACCCAAAAGTGATACCCATTGTGCACACCAATTAATGTGCCCGTTGCTTCGTCGAGCTTGAGGCCAGTTTTGGCTCCAATCTCTTCGAAGGTACTTTTCATAATTTTATTCATCCCTTACATCTCCTGATAAAACTGAAAAATTGTTCCCTGAATCATATAATAATACCTAAATTGAAAAACGTCAATAGTATTGTTCTACTACTTTGTAAATTTTTATATGCTTTTTTCCCGCCATGTATAGTATGCAGTTCATTCTTTATTCACATTTTCACAAGAACTTGTAGCAAGCATACTCCTGGCATACTAAATAGGAATTTTCGATAATCATTTCCTAAATTTTGTATGCCAATATATTTCAAATAAATTTCCCATCAAAAAACCCTGCAGAACCAAATGCTCTGCAGGGTAATCAAACTATATAAAAATATATCTTAGCGCTTATTGGTGTTAGCTGCTGGTGCCGCTGCCTCAGGTGCTGGGGCTGGAGCTGTAGCAACTACTGAACCTGTTGCATCAGTCTGGTAGATTGTGTCGCCAACCTGAATTGTCTGGTTGATTACAAGCTTACCATCTGGTCCAAAGAGGAACTGATTTGCGCCAACTGTAACTGCCTGATTTACTACAAGGGCTCCGTTGTCAGCTGCATAGTAAACGCCATCCTTTGCCTGTACAAGGCCCTTCATCATCACACCATTCTCTCCAAAGTAGAATGTTGCATCTCCGATAGTCTGCATACCTGTCTGCATCTTGCCATCTGCACCGAAGTAGTATGTCGCACCATTTACATCAACAACACCTGTCTGCATCTGCCCCTGTTCGTTGAAGTAGTATACACTGTTGTCTATAGTTGCAAGGCCAACTGTTCTATGACCATCTGCATTGTCAAGATAATACTGACCTGTAGGGTCTGTCCACCAACCCTTATAGAGCTTGCCATTGTCGTTTGGATTAAACAAGAATGACTGACCATTTATCTCTATCCAACCAGTCTGAAGGTAACCCTGGTCATTGAAGAAATAAGCATCCTTATCGATTACATTAAGACCAGTAAGCATGTGACCGTCCTTAGTATCTAAGTAACGTGTGCCCACTGCTGGGTCTGTCCACCAGCCTGTGTAAAGCTTACCATTCTCTGCTGGGTTAAATAAGAATGTATATCCGCCTAACTCTAACCAGCCTGTCTGAAGCTGTGCTGCATCGTTAAAGTAGTAAACTCCATTATCAATCGTTGTGAGACCAACAGCTGCATTAGCTGTGCCTGGTGTGAAGTAGTAAGAACCAGTCTCATCAGCAAACCAGCCTGTTGTAACAATACCTGTTGCTGGGTCTGTATGATACTTAACACCTGCTATATCAACCCAACCGAACTGTCTACGGAAGTTGTTGAAGAAGAATACATTACCCTGGCCTAAATCTAAAAGACCAACCTGTGGAATGTATGCTGTGTAATCCTTAGCTGCCATGTTCATATCAACACGTCCGTTGATACCTGGAACAGCTCCATCTGATGTATACTGCCAAATAGCCCATCCACCAATGTCGTTGTGGTCTGCATACTGAGCAATCCACTTGTCATAAGCAAGGGCTGATGTAAAATGTGACTTATAGAAATTAGTATATGTATAAACGATTGGTGTATAACCTGCCTGAGCAATAATGCTGCAGAATGTGTTAGCCATAGCTGTACATGTGTTGGCATCTACCCCCTTTTGTGTCTTGTCTTCAATATCAATTGCTATAGGGAAATTGACATTGTATGGCTCTACCCACTGAAGCACGAGTGCTGCCTCCTGAGCTGCCTGCTCTACTGTTGTGGCATAAGAATAAATATATACACCTGTACGAACACCAGCTGCCTGAGCGCCCTGAATGTTTGCTGTGAAATATGGATCTACACCTGTCTTTGAACTACCTGCTTTAATAAATGTATAAGAAATACCGGACTGAGCTACTGCTCCCCAGTTAATTGCCCCCTGATACTTTGATACATCAATACCCTGTGTAGATGCCTGCGCTGTTGTTGCTAATGTTAAAAACATTACAAATGAAAGTGCTAATGCTGCCATGCGTCTAACAAGATTTGATTTAAAAAACTTCTTCACCCTCGTTACCTCCTAAATATTTTGCTGTTTACATACTCTAATATAATAACATAGAACTGCCCATTAAAAAACTATATATTGGACAGGTCTATAATTTTACAACTACATTTGGTGTCTAACCACCTTATATTCATCTCCATTTACGAAGTACGGACACTCGCTGTAATGACCTGTTACAAGCCTTACATAATCATCCTCGTCCATATCCATCTCGCAGTAATACTGCTCGTCTTCTTCATCCCAGACAAAATTATTACAGTACTCACATGCTGTCTGGCCTTTTACCTTACCAGCCATCGGATTAAACCTCCTACTAAAACCGCAAAGAGAATTGTACCTAACATAATAGCGTATTGAATATCTTCGTGTTTCTTGCCCCACTTGGTATTGGTAACAATAATATAAAGCACCAAACCAGATAAAATAGCAACAACGTTAATCAACATATTTGCTGTATCCATAAGCACCCCTAAATCATAGATAACAATGAAGATAATATATCTTTAATAACTGCAGGAAGAGTTCCCGTAATTATTCCTGCAAGAACAACACCTGGCATAATAACTGAAACACTCTTTTTAAAATCCATATCAAGAATAGAAGCAGCCAAAGTACCTGTCCAAGCACCTGTTCCTGGAATTGGAATACCTACAAATAAAAATAGTGCCAAATATAACTTATCACCTGTTTTGGCTTTAAGTTTTTCGCCTCCCTTATGCCCTTTCTCTAGGCAAAAAGTAAAAAATCCGCCAATAACTGGCTTGTCCTTTCCCCACTCTAAAACCTTGCGAGCAAAGAAAAAGATGAGTGGCACTGGCAACATATTACCAATAATACAAACAATATAACTTTGTACTATCGGTAAATCAAATGTATATAATGCTACAGGAACAGCACCTCTAAGCTCAATGATTGGAACCATAGATATAAAAAAAACAATTACATATTTTAATAAACGACTCACTTTATTATCTCCTAATATAACCTATTACCTAGTGCAGAATTTCTTTAAGCGCCTCTATAACTGTCTGCATCTGTTCATCCGCTCCGATGCTTATTCGCAAATAATCTGCTATTCGAGCCGGATTAGAAAAGTGGCGCACGATAATACCCCTCTTTTTCAGTTCTTCAAAAATCACATTAGCATCAACACTTGGGTGTTTTGCAAAAATAAAATTACTCTTGGAATCCGGGAATGTAAAACCGAGTTCCTTAAGTCTAGCCTTGGTCCACTCTCTTGTGTTAATAACATCATTTATTCTAGCTTTAAAATATTCATCATCCTCTATAGAAGCCACGCTAGCCCTTAGGGTGATAGTATCCATAGTGTATGAATTAAAAGCAAACTTGCAATCTGTAAGGTATTTGATTAACTCCTTGTTACCCACAGCATAGCCAATACGATTGCCGGCCATAGCGCGAGACTTAGAAAATGTACGGACCACAAGGACGTTGTCATACTTAGAAGTAAGGCTCATGCAAGACTCAGAACCAAAATCAACGTAAGCTTCATCTATAATAACTACACACTCTGGGTGTGCAGCTACAATTTTTTCAAAAAACTCTACTGGCTCTGCAACACCTGTAGGAGCATTTGGATTAGGAATTACAATGCCGCCACATGGCTTTGCGTAATCCTCTGCCACGAGTTTAAAATCCTCATCAAGTTGCTTAACCTCATATGGAATTCTAAATAAATCTGCCCAAACATCATAGAACGAATATGTAATATCTGGGAAAATAATTGGCATGTTTGAATTGAAGAATGTAAGAAAACTCATAGCCAAAACATCATCTGAACCGACGCCGACAAAGACATTTTCCTTGTCAACTGAATGATATTTTGCAAGAGCCTCTATAAGAATATCACAGGTTGGATCTGGATATTTTTTGAAATCCTCTATATTGATATTAGAAATAACCTGACCCACCAAAGGACTTGGTGGGTATGGATTTTCATTTGTATTTAATTTGACAACCTTAGTCTTAGGCTGCTCACCTGGAGTATATGGTACTACTGTTCTAATGTTGCTCTTCCAAGTTGTCATATTATATCCTCACAAAAATAACTTACTCTTGTTGAATAGCTTCTGGAGCTGGAGTAGCACCATCTACTGGAACTTCTGGTGCAGGAATTCCTGCCTGCTGCTTAAGCGTTACAACAGCAACCTCAGCATCACACAATACCTGATAATTTGTAACTGAAGCCTTCTGCTCCTCTGTAAGTGCGTTGAACGCCTGACGTGCTCCAGCAATAGCTGCCTCTTTTTCAATAGTAACTTCACCGATTTCATTTATTCGCTGAATTACCTTAGCCTCTGGAGTCTGACTAGCAAGGGCTGCATCCTCTGCGGCTCTGCTGCCAGTATAGAATACGATAACTGGCCAGCCTGCTTCTACTATTCCATAAATAGTTTCAGCTGACTTAACAGGCAGATTTACACAACCGTGGCTACCGCCAGTCTTGTAAAGTGTACCGCCAAACTCATGTCTCCAATCTGCATCATGCAATCCCTGACCATCATTAAATGGCATCCAATAGCGAACTTTAGAAACGTAATCCTCGCCTCTTAACTTGGCTGGGCTTTGCTTGAAAGCAATTGGGAATATACCTGGATGAGTACCATGATTATTAGAAATCTTTCCAGTAACACATGGTGTATCAAATACCATCGCACCATCCTTATATACATATACATGCTGCTCTGTAAGGTTAACCTCTACATAAGAGCCTGCGTAATCATGCTCGCCATGACTAGCAGCTGTACAATACTTACCCTCTACAAATGAGTGATAAACAAAGTCTCTTGTAACATCCTCGCCAGCTGTAAGGTCTGCGATAATTTGATTAACTTCTCCATCGTGGGAAATCTTCCATCCGTATGAACCACCAGGAATAGTAACTTGCTCTCCTGATGTAGCTGTAAACTCTCTCTTCTTTCCGTATGTGTTGTACTTATCACACATAGAATCTACGAACTCACCAATGGCCTCATTGTTGAAGCTAACATTGAAGTCATCATCCCAAGTAAACCATGTTGCCTTAGTCTCTGCAGGAATCTCCTCAGTGATGCCCTCTCCCAAATCATAGTGAATCTGTGTGCCCATGTATTTGTTGAGAGTCTCCAATGCAGCCTGCATTTTAGGATTGTCTGAAGTAATATGTGGCTTATGGTAGCATGTACCATCAGAAATATTAATCTCAGTCTTGAGGTTCTCTACAGCGTAGATAATGGCATCCTCAACGCCCTGCTGATCAATAGTGTCACCATAAACCTCGTCAACAATTTCAAACTCGCTACCATTGAAATTGATGTATGCATCCTGTGAATCTACAGTAGCTTTGTGCATGCTAAAATCAAGACTACCGGCTACTTCCTTAACCTTTGCCTCGTCGTAAGAATTGCCAGTCTTGGTGTAGTACTCAATTGGAGAGAAAATACGTCCAACCCAGTTGAATCCAGTCTGCTTATCAAGCAACTCCTGAACCTGGTCTACATCGTAATTTACTTCAACTCCTAATGTATCTGAACTAACCTCATTTACCACATCACCATCTGCATTTATAAATGATATTGTGTAAACATTGGCACTATCATTAATCTTGTCATATACTGCCTCTGCAGTCTTAAATGAAGCACCCACTCCGTTTACAGTGCTTCGAATGTAGAAATGATTTCTAAAATAAATACTTCCAACTAAATAAACTAATAAAATTGCGCCCGCAACTATTGCAATTTTTTTCATGTCAAGCTTGTTCTTGACAACTTTTCGAGCTTTCGCTTTCTTAACAACACTCATCTGAATAATCCCTTTATATTATTAAAATCAAATTTCTCCGTTTGATAGTTTACAGGAAAACGGCAAACAAAATCAACTAAAGATTTGCCTAAATACCGCTAATATTTGACATAACGGATATTTATTAGTGTTTTCGAAGCTTTTTAAGCTCATCTATTGTAAATTCATAAGCCTCATTACAGAACTGACACTTAACCTCAACAGGCTTTCCATCTGCGATAATGTCGTCCATATCCTCCTTGCCAAGAGATGCAAGACTCTTAACAACTCTATCTCTTGAACAATCACACTGATATTTCACTGGATATGTCTCCATAAACTGTAAATCCAAGCCTGCAAGAACTGTCTCTAACATCTGCTCCGGTGTCTTGCCACTTGAAAGCATATCTGTAACTGAAGGAAGAGTTTTAAGATTCTCCTCGATTTGTGAGATAACATCCTCTGGTGTAAATGGCATAAGCTGTACTATAAAGCCACCCGAACAGTTTACTGTGTTGTCCTTGTTCATCAAAACACCAAGACCAACTGTAGATGGAATCTGCTCTGAAACTGCATAGTAATAAGTTAAATCCTCTGCGATTTCACCTGTCTGAAGCTCGACTGTACCAACGTAAGGCTCCTTAAGGCCCATGTCCTTAATGACACGCATGATACCTAAATCAATGGCGCCGCCTACATCAAGCTTGCCATTCTTTGGTGGCAAATCAACAACTGCCACATTAGGAAATCCCTTAACCTCACCCTTGCTGTTGGATGTAACAGTAATTCCCTTCATTGGACCACTACCCTGTATCTGCAAAGTAACTAAATCGTCATCGCCCTTTAGCATAACACCCATCATAGAGCCTGCTGAAAGCATACGACCAAGCGCAGCTGTAACTACTGGAGAAGTGTTGTGTCTTCCCCTTGCCTCTTCAACTAAATCCTTGCTTGTAATTGCAAAGGCTCTAATTGAATCGTTTGCTGCTGTTGCCCTAACTATATAATCACTCATTAATTGTTGTTCCTCACTTTCTAACTTCTCTTGCTATAAAATATAATCTTTCACTGTCTGACTGTGGAGAAGACATAGTCGCCACGTCCAGTATATCTAAAAGCTTAAGGCCACTGTCCTCGATTGCTTTTTTAACCTCTTCCATTGTAAAGGCATGCTGAATGTGCTCCTCCTCGTATCTATCAAAGGTGCCCTCCTCATTCTCAGCATAGATAGTCAAGAAATAACTATTGTCCCTTGTACTACTATCATATTCATTTTCCCAAATGAAGCTGCCTTCACTTCTGTTTTCAGCTATGGTGCTATCACCTAGCTTCTCATAGAAATACTCTGTCTTAATGTCAAAAATAAAAAGCCCCTTTGGATCCAAGTAGGTATTTGCAAGCTTGCAGACCTGCAATAGCTCATCGGTATCTGCTAGATAATTGATACTATCACAGACGCTAACTATTGCTCCTACTGTACCATAAAGCTCAAACTCACGCATGTCCTGACATAGATAAAGGATTCCTTCAGAATCCTCATTTGCCTGAGCCTCCATAAGCATATCACAAGAGACATCTATGCCAATCATATCGTATCCAAAGGCCTTTAGGCGCCTTGTCATCTGACCTGTACCACAGCCCAAATCGCATACAATCTCCATGGGCATATTATATTTTTCAAATAAATCCTTTATGTTCTTTGCCCAGGTATCGTATGGAATATTATCCATATACATATCGTATACCGCGGCAAAGCTGGTGTATGCTTCCATCTTAAACCCTCTTAGATAAAAAGCTTGTTATCTTTCTAATAATGTCAAAATCGTTTTGAATCTCCTCAACCTTAAGTCGATTTGCTTCGGAGAATCCCACTAAAATATCGTGATTAGCCTCTGCTAAATAGTCCATAATACCGTCAATATCGCTCTTGATGTTCTTAGGGCACTTTATGTAGTGACGCTTACCTGCAGTAATATGCAAGGTATATGTAATGGAAAAATGATGCCATAAAAACTTGTGCATAGTTGAATACTTGTAAATCCAAATAATGGCATCAATTGGCACAATGGCAACACCATAGCTACTAGTCTCTATAAAATAGTGCTCTGTAATAAACATATCCTCAGTAGCAAGCTGTGGCAATGTAGCCAGCTCTTCCTCTGCCTCTGCAAGGATTTCTGATGGCTTACCATATGCCCTTGTCTTTTGAACAGGAAGAGACATAACTGGAAATGAAATATAAATACAGTAGACTATTATAATGACTAAACTGTAAATAGCAAATGCCCAGTAAAATAATTCGAACGTCTTGGCAGGTATTCCAGTGGCATCCGGCTCAGAAATAGTGTAGCTTGAAACCGTTGACATGATACCATCCTCGTTCCAATTTAAATCCTTAGCCAGCTTAGTTAACAATTCTCTAGTGGCAAAGGACTCGTCAATAATCTGCCCCTTAATGGTAATGTGGTCAATGCTTGGCACGCCTTGCTCGCAAGTGTTTGGCGAAAGAAGGACAATTACGCACTGGGAATCAATCATGGTGTAATAAAAATACCCACGATTCTGATCCAACCATTTGCTAGTGTATCCAGTAAAATAGAGATTGTTGAGATTGTATCTGCCATATGTCTCGCTAGAAGTATACATATCGTGAAGATGAATCTCGTCCTCCTGATAATTCTTAGGAAAAATCAAATAGCCTACCGGCGTAAAAGCTGTAATCACAAGCAGGATTGTAAGAAATATGATAGGAGCATAAAGCCTATTTTTGTAATATGTACGTATTGATCTGGTGATCAAGTGATCTAAATAATCCATCCTAGCTCCTATCCTAGAGTTGCATTACTTGTGGCTCTCTAGCCACGCATATATATCTTCAAATACTTTGTCTTTGTCTAATTCGTTTAAAATCTCATGTCTGTCACCGGGGTAAAGCTTTAAAGTGACATCCTCAACCCCACCAGCCTTCAACATCTCTGCTGCAGCTGTGGTTCCTTTTCCAAGGTTGCCTACAGGGTCTGCATCTCCAGAGACTACAAGAAGTGGCATGTCCTTGCGCATCTTTACTACACTTTCCTTAGAACAAGCATACTTGGTAGCTTCAATAAGGCCCTTGTACGCGTTGACTGTAAAAAGGTATGTACACAGTGGGTCGTTATAATACTTTTGAATGTTTGCTATGTTTTTAGATAACCAAGAATTGGCCAAATCCTTACCGTAGCAATCATATCCCTTGTAAGGCTTGCTGTAGGTCAACTTTCTAATAAGAGTGCTACGATAATCCTTACCCTTGAATGCAGAAATAACGGCCACCATACCAAGGCCAAAGCTACATGTAGCTGCGCTCTCTTGACCTGTACCCATGATTACGGCACCAGAAATATCTTCAATATAATCTGCTTTGACTGATAAAAACTTCCTGAGTAAGTAAGAACCCATTGAATGTCCTAAAATAAAATATGGAAGTTTTGGATAGGCCTCTCTTGTTATGAAATAGTGTGTGTAGATATCATCCACCATAAAATCTGATGGATGCTCTCCTGTCATAACACCAAGCTCATCCTCACTGGCCACGGAATGACCATGACCGATATGGTCGTGTCCTACAACCACATATCCCTTTGAAGCAAGAAACTGGGCAAAATCATCGTACCTTTCAATGTATTCTACCATTCCATGAACTAACTGAATAACAGCCACTGGCTCCTGCTCTGGAAGCCACTTTCTGCAATGAATCACCGAATGACCATCCTTTGAATTGAATGTATATACTTGTTGATTACCCATTTTGCCCCCTCCTTTTTCATCTAATTGTAATTGATTTAGGAACCACATTCAATAAATCCAGAAGGGTTCTACTTGAAATTTTCTATTATAACCTGAAGACTGCGATTGCCTCTGAATTCGTTAACTGAAGGCTCGTAAATAATGTCTATTCTGGCATCCTGCACTCCTGTAGAAAAAAGGGTTTGCCAAGTGCTTTCATCATATTTTTCAATCATTCTATTTTCCAACTCTTCAACCCCTCTAAACATGAGACCTGTCATACTACCACCAGTCTCTGTTTCCAAGTTTAGCCTGAGATACTGGCCTTCCTTTCCCATGTAAGAAAGTCGATTAATCTTGATATCCTTTAGGGCAAAAAGTGGTTTGGAATTGCCTGTGCCAAACGGTGCCAACAAATCCAGCTGATCTATCAACTCCTCAGATATGTACGATAAAGGCATATCACAATCAATCTTGATAACCTCCTGCATATCATCCTCTGTCAATTTGCAATTGGCATTTAATCTCTGACGCAGCTCATCAACTCTATCTACTGGCAGAGATACGCCTGCTGCCATTGGATGTCCACCAAATTTGGTAAAAATATCCTTTACCGCCGAAAGCTCCTCAAACATATTGTAAGCTGGGATTGAACGTCCACTACCCTTTGCTCCATCCTCAGCCTTAGTTATCACAAGCACAGGCTTGGTGTACTTTTCCCGAAGTCTGCCAGCAACAATACCAGCCAAGCTTTCATGCAATTCTGGAATGTATACCACCAAAACCCTATCCTGAATCAAGTCGCTACTCTCTATTAATTCTATAGCCTTGTCAATGCCATTTTGGGTCATGGTCTTGCGCTGATTGTTAAGCTCCACTAGCTCGTTAGCCGCAGCCAAAGCCTTGGCGTTGTCCTCCTCCATCAAAAGCTGAATGGCTCTTTCAGCTGTATCAAGACGTCCACTGGCATTTAGACATGGTCCTATAATAAATCCCAAATGATAACAACTAATAGGCTTGCCCTTTAGCTCAGTCCTAGCAAGCAAAGCATTTAATCCAACGTTGTTAGTACATTCAATTGCCTTGGTTCCATGGAAAACAGTGGCACGATTCTCATCCTTAAGCTCCATAACATCACACACCGTAGCAATGGCTGCAAACTCCAAAAACTCCATCGCTTCATCAGATGAAATCCCCATAACTTGATACAAAACTTCAGCAACCTTCCAAGCAACTTGTGCACCACAAATCCCCTTAAAAGGATACTGGCAGTCCTGACGCTTTGGATCCACCACCGCATCAGCATTTGGCAGTTGTTGAACCTTGTTACCATCCTCCTCAGCAAAAGGCACCTCGTGATGATCTGTAATCACAAATATCATGCCAAGGCTCTTAGCCAAATTCACAGCCTCTGCCGCAGCAATGCCATTGTCACAGGTAATAATAAATCTTATTCCCTCATCAAAAGCCTGCTGCACCATGTCAGGATTGATTCCATAACCGTCCACCATTCTATGGGGCACTGCATAATCCACCTTGCCTCCTACCTTTCTAATGGCATTTACCAAAATGTAGGTAGACATAATCCCATCTACATCATAGTCTCCTACCACACGAATTGGCGTTCCGCTTTCGACAGCCTCCTTCAACAGCTGGCAAGCCTTATCCATATCAGCAAAAAAATGTGGGTCAGGAAAGGAATCAAGTGTAGGATGCAAATACTCCTTCATTTCCTCATATGTACTAAGGCCGCGATTAACCATAAGCCTGACAACCACAGGGTCTACCCCCAGCTGCTTGCCAAGCCCCACGAAATCAGCGCCTTTTCTTTGCATAATCCATTTGCTCATTAATATTCTCTCTTTCTATATTTAAGTAAAGTCTTTTATCTAGCTAATATGTCCTAAACACAATAAATATTATCACAAAAAATAGGTTATAAGTGTAAAACTATTTTCTTTATCCTACAATTTTTCACTGTCCCTATATAAGCCCCTCTTCGCCCGGAAGTTACTATTCACAGTCCTTAGGGTAATTCTCTGGGGGGCACCTCCTGCTACGTAGGGTATAGGTGAATTTGAACAGAATAATAGAATCTCTTGTTGCTGCTGATGTAGCTTTAAGTGGGTGTCCTTTCATTGATTTTGCACTTTGAAGCTACTGTATGTATGGCTCAGACACTTGAAGATTACATTAATTCCCCTATAAGTTATATGGACCCTAGTTGCCTTCATGTTACATTCATCAAGTGGAATTAAGAAAATGAGTTTTATAGATATGGGCACCAGTCAAGATTCACATCCGTGTTCAACTTTCCTTGACCTCGCCGTCCATGGCTCGGTCTGCCCATATCTTTCAAAACTCATTTTCTATTCCACTAGATTCATTCCACAAATCAGGCAACTAGGGTCCA
>JAILGH010000025.1 GCA_024697025.1 Pseudobutyrivibrio sp. | reverse complement strand
AAAGATGCCGCAGGTGATTCATGAAGCTTTATCTTGTTATCTCTAACAAAATCTGTCCTGTACAATCCTGTCCAAATACTAACAGAAATCATATTCAGCAACTCTTCATGCTCTTTAAAATCAATAATCTGATCATAATATGTAGGATCCCACATATTATTCATGTGGTTAAACACAACTTCCTTGTCACCATCAATTTTAAACTCAGCAAAATCTGATTTTACAAAATCCAGTTGATTTTCTTCAACCTCTCCAAGTAATGTTTTAAGCATATCTGGCATTATATAGTCATCTGAATCTACGATTGCCAGATAATCACCCTTTGCCTCTGCTATACCTAAATTGAGCTTGTAACCATAACTACCATTTGGATCTAATATATGTCTGATTTTGTTAGTCTGATTTAAGTACCCTTTAATAATATCTGTAGTTTCGTCCGTGCTACTATCAATCGCAAGTATTTCTATATCATCATAAGTTTGATTTAAAATACTATCGATACACTGTTCAATATACCTTTTTGTGTTGTGGACTGGTAAAATTACTGAAATCATATTTATTGCTCCTCGAAATAACTTGAATTAACAATCAAAGCAAACATTTGCCCTGAGTTTATATTATAACGTATATTACAAAATTTTTACATATAAAATATTTTGCTGCTACTAGTGAGAAAAAATCCACCCTCCTCATTACAGAGAAGAGTGGATAAAATCCATACTAATCTAACTTCAACAACATACTTGCTATCTTTTTACTTGCATCACCATTAAACACAAGCCCCATTTGATTGTACATCTCATCCAGATTCTTAGAATAGCTTGTCTCATCAAATGCCAATATATCCTCTTCTAATTCGTCATTATTATGTGATAGTGGAAATGGCATTTTTAAGTCAAATGCTGGTGTTATATCCTTATTGTTGCCTATTGCATGCCTATCATCTTCTACCAGGTTCCACATTAACTGTCCCCGGTCATTGGCATATTTTTGAACATCGTCTGCGTACAAAAACACTGGCATCCAGGTAAAACCTGCCTCAAAGCATGCGCTGGAATAATCCGTTATATATGCATCCATTGCCGCCAGAATTTCATACATATCGTCCGCCTGGCTTTCATTTATGATTCGTCCCTCTAAAGCAGGATTATGATAATCCTCAAATGTTGGGGCAAGCTGTGGATGTACTCGCACACACAGATACCAGTCGCCACCAAATTTTTTAGTCAAACTATCAAGTAATCTCTCAAAATCGATAGTCCAAACCTCTGAGAATACAAATCGCTTACCGTCCTTTGCTCCCTCCCTAAATGTAGGTGCATACATGACTATTTTTGCATTCTCAGGTAAATCGTGCTTTGTTCTAAATGCCTTTTTGATTTCTAGTCTATTACCAAATAGTATATCGCATCTAGGTGCCCCTGTTTTTACATAATCCCCGTCATATACTAATCCCTTAGGAGATACATCTTCGCACCATTTAGAATCTATTACAAGACCATCTATCATGTCGGAATCATTCTTGCTAACAAGATATGCCATCTTTGAAAAGCCACTGCCTCGCCACAATCCGGTACATTTAATACCGATGGTATAGTGGTTCACATTTAGATAATACTGGCCCTTGCGCTTAACAGTCCCATATGGTTTACGATAGTTATCAATCCAAACCTTGGAACGAGTCAACCAATACGCTCTACTCCACAAAGTGTTAGGCACCTTCTTGATATAATCCGGAAACTCCTTACTCATATCATTTACAAACCATACAAACTCGTAGTCTGGGTTTTGCTCATGCATTTCCTGAACCAGATATTTAGGGTTACAACCAAAGCCGCCTTTTCCTTCAAAAGTACAGACGGATACCAGATTCCTTTTTACAGGAAACAGCCTGCACATATAAAAGCACAGACTGTTTAACGAAGCTTTAAGTTTTCTATATCTTATATACTGCTTTTCTGTCATTTAATCATTGCCCCTTTGAGCCAAAAACTTCTCCATAATATCGGCAAGTGCAATGGACTCACCTCTTGTAAGCATATATATATTTGGAGAAACATTTTCATCAGAATTGCGCATATTCGCAACTGCTTTAGTAAATTCTGCTATCTCATAACGAATACCCTTGCCCAAAAACTTGGCAGAATAATTATCTATCTTTGTGGCATCCTCATAGCGCACCTCAAACTGTTGAGTCAACCACCATGGCGATGGTGCTAATATATAGCCCTTAGTACCTGCCACAATCAACGCACCCTCAGTCTTTACTGTTACACCATTTTTGGTGGTAGCTAGTGCATTATCATAAGTAAAGTGAACCTTAGTGTAAGCATCAAGTCCATTAGGTAGTTTTACACTCTCAAATCTAACATCCTTGTAATCTTTACCCAAGAGCTTAATAACCGCCATAAGACAATAGCTACCAAACTCTGTAAGAGCTCCACCATATTTCACGTCCTCAGTCTCACGCATTCCTGGAGTGGTTATACGCGAAAAGCTTGCTTCCACGTCACAAATATCACCTATAATTCCACTGCGTGCTACGTTTATCAGCTGATTAAAGCCTGGACAATAAGCTGTCTTGATAGCCTCCATCAGTACTACATTATTTTTCTTTGCCAAATCAAAAAGCTCCACTGCATGAGCTTTCTTAAGCACCATTGGCTTTTCACATAGTACATGCTTTCCTGCAAGTATAGCCTGCTTTGCATACTCATAATGTGTCTCATGAGGTGACGCTATATAGACAGCATCAACCTTTTTCAGGAACTCCTCATAGTTATTAGACCAAAAAGCAAGCTCATGCTTTTCCATAAATGGCTTAGCATGATCATCATGTGGATTAAATACGCCAATTGCATTGGCACCACTTACAAGCTTTATCTCGCTTGGGAAACGCCCAGCCACACGGCCTGTTCCAACGATACCGATTTGTATTACAGGGCTACGGTCCGTACGTTTAAGAGTAGATGACACATCCTTAGTGCGAGGCAAATACACCACCTTGCAATACTGCTCGATATAATCAAATGCCCCCACCCAGTCTGAACCTACTGTAAATATATCTACACCATATCTTTGGATATCCTCTATTTTCTGACCAGCATGATCCTCGATAATGATTTCATCAACAAATCCAGAGGCACGTACATTGTCTATTCTAGTTATTAATGAATCTACAACGTTAAGCTTTCCTCTGCTAAGGTCATATTGCTCTGTAGTGATACCTACTATTAAGTAATCACCTAATTCTTTGGCGTGTTTTAACAAATTGTAATGGCCTTGATGAAACAAATCAAAGGTTCCATAAGTAATAACTTTTGTCATTATAATCCCTTTCAAAAATTATTCTGGTAATTGTAATATCCACAATTGGTCTCCAGCATTTCTAGCTGTAGGCCTGTATGGCAATGCGGATGATTCAAACTGTATATATAATCCCTTAGGTGTCCATAGTATCTGCTCTGGTCCCTCTGGTAAATGCCAACTATTGTTTGGCTCTAAGAACTCTAGTATATCATCACTATAAGAAAATTGCATCAGACGACCATCGTACATCTCATAACCCTGGGTTAAAAGCATGTCCTTTGTACCATCAGCCTTTTCTCTAAACGTCACACCCTGTATTCTGTCTGGTATGGTCACTGTAGAAACCAACTGTGGGTTAGTTACATCTGATATATCAAATTTTTCTAACGCTCCATTGCCACCATCGCAATAGCTGCCAACATAAAGCATTCCATTGTCTATGGCAAGAAAGCTTGCCACATGGCCACCTGCAGCATTGTAAAGTCCAGCATCAAACTGTGTCACCATCTGACCATCAAATGTGCCATCAAGTATTGGATTCATTGCAAAAGCATATACCATACCTTCTGGTCCTGTAGTCCACAGAATATCGTTTGTGCTGTCATATGCTATACCTCCCATGTGAGCTATAAATCCCATATCCACAACTCGCTGAAGGTTGCCGTTCAAATCCATTACATAAAGGATACTATTATACTGTCCACTAGAGCTGTATGCTGCTGCAATCAGGTTGCTAGGTGTCTTTGTGAAGCCCTGCCAAATCATATCTGCACACTGCTCTGGTAAGTTTTGCTCATACAGGCCCGGCATCACATGTGACCATATACAGTTGTCAGCAACAAAGCTATATTCTGGATGACTGGCCACCATAGCTATTCCCGATTGATTGGTGCATACGCCATCTACGCCCATTCGATACATGTTTTGAATCTGCTGGGCACTGTCAGGTGTAAATACAAACACCTTGCTGTCTGCTGCATGTATAGCATTTACAAGAGCAGTTGTCGCATTCTCTGCGTAAATGCCATAATACTCAGCCGGAGTATCGATAAGTATTGATGTGTTTCCAACCATAGTGTTACAAAGCACAGGCACACTAGCGTCTATAGCTTTAAACTGCTGCAAATAGCTATAATTAAAGGAAGCATATACCACTCTATCATGCATTCCACTAGCCTCTATCATGTCATAGATAGCCTGTACAAAACCATCTGCTTCACCAATATCCTTTAACTCCAGATATATCTTTACATCATCGTCTTTAACTAAATCCAAAAGCTCCTGCAACTTAGGAATACGAGTATCTGCATAATCATCTGAAAACCACTTTCCAAAGTCCATCTGGCAAAGCTCATCATAAGTATAGTCCGATATAGTGCCATTTACACCAGTTATTCTTGCCAAATCATTATCATGAAAGAGAACCAGCACATTGTCCTTCGTCAGCTGTACATCGGTCTCTATCCAATCTACGCCAAGCTCCATGGCATATTTAAATGATGGCATAGTGTTTTCAGGTGCCACAGCCGGATAACCTCTGTGACCGATAACATCCATCTTTTTTCTGCTATCATCCACAGTATCAGGTAATCCATCAGCAAAATACCATGAATCGCCATTGTCATGGAGTTGATAACCCATGTTTTCGGATGTGTTTATGCTACCATCGCTCATAACAACATATGGCATATAACCAACCAGACCTTCAGAAGTCACTTGCAGATTTGCAGCCGCCTCCTGCTCCTGTTCAATCGCCTTTTGCTGTAATGCACGATTTCTGCCATATCCCACTGCTGTAATTAAAAGTGCAAGTGCGATAAGTGCTGCAATTGTCCTCTTTACCACCTGCTTTGGAGCAAGCTTTCCTTCATCCACCGCTGTCTCCACTTTATTAAATATAAATGGATAAATCGCCATTATATAAAATCCAAGCATTCCATAGGTAAAGAAGCCTGCATACTTAGACTCCATAAAAAGAGAAAGCATTGGGCTAACCGTCTTTAAGATTACAATCGCTGGAATGGCGCCTATTATGTAACGCGCCAACTTTCTAGTGTTGCTTCCTTCTGTAGAAAAATGCACCCATTTGCGTTCTGCATACCATCCTGCAAACAATCCCATGCCTGCCCCACAATTGCTCATACAACCATAACGAAGCATTGGAACAAAACATATCACCATTCCAACAATAGTGATAGGCAAATCGTATTTGCCCTGGTGTACATCTGCCCAATTCATAATCCTATTGGTTACCCAGATTAGTGCTATTCCTATTACAAGGGCTGTCAATACGTCCTGTGGGGTATGTACTCCCAGGTAATTTCTAGAAAACATAACCAACGCCACTATTGCCCAGCATATAATTGAAAGCAACTGAAATATTGATTTTTTATCAGTATCTGCAGTTGATTTCTTATTAATTAAGCCTGTACCAAGGACACCCCAGTTGGCTGTGGCTCTAATTGTATGTCCACTTGGAAAAGATGCATCAGTTGCTGTTGAAAGTGCAGCTTCTACCGGTGTGATTCTCGAGTCTCTAACCCAGGGACGATCTATGTTAAAAAATCTTTTGATAGTGGCACTCAAAGTACCGCCTATACCCACGTTCCATCCCATTAGGGCACCAATTCGCTTATCATAGCACCAATAAACAAAGGCCATTAATAAAAAAGTAACAAATGGTGTAGCAAGCTCTGTAATAAACAAAAAGAATTGATCAAAAATACCGCCAAATACTGTCCTTGCTTTCTGCAAGAACAACAAGTAATTAATATCCATTAACTCTATACCCCTATAGATTAGTCGTCAAAATTTATTCTCTCTTCCTCGATTACAAGCGGTCTATTCATAATTCGCTTGTTCATAGACAGTACGTACTCTCCCAAAAATCCTATAAAGAATAGCTGAAGTGAGCCAAGCACTGATACCATCATCAACACTGGATACATACCAGCTGGGAATCTGTCCCAATACATCAGCTTAAGTACCAGATATACTAAAGCAACCACTATGCTGACTAGTGAGAAGAAAAATCCTGCAATAGTGGCTATTCTAAGGCCAAGTGTAGTGTAGGATGTAAACGAAAGCATTGCTGCATCATACAATGTATAAAAGTTGTTGTGAGTTTTGCCTGCAGCTCGCTTTGCCTGTGTGTACTCCAAATCCTTGCGCTTAAATCCAAGCTCTGCAACGATTCCTCTAAGAAATGGTGTAGGGTCATTTAAGTCTCTAAGCACATCTATAAAGCTCTTGTCATAAAGGCCAAAGCCAGTAAAGTGCTCTATCTGTTCTACGTCGCTCATCTTGCGGATTGTCTTGTAGTAGCAAGAGCGAAGGAATCGCATTATTTTGTTTTCCTTGCTGGCTGTCTTGATGCCACAGACAATCTTGTAGCCCTGCTCCCACTCATGCACAAACTTTGGAATCATTTCAACCGGATCCTGGAAATCACAGCACAAGCTGATGGTACAATCACCAGTAGTCTGGCAAAGTGCATGGTATGGGGAGTTAAACTGTCCAAAGTTTTTGGCGTTAAATATTGCCTTAATCTTTGGATTCTCCTTGCAAATACCTCTAAGCAAAGGTCTTGTGTTGTCCTTTGAGCAGTTATCTATAAATAGTATCTCGTAGTCATACTGTGGTAATTCCTTGTTAAGGATGTCTACAACTGCCTTGCTGATAGGCACTACGTTTTCCTCCTCATTGTAGCAAGGAATCATTATACTAATCTTTTTCATGTAATCCTCTTTCTATATCTTGCTAGAGTCTGGCTTTACGCCACTCCACTGTGTGTTTTATTCCTTCTTCAAACTTCACCGATGGAGTAAAGCCTGTATCCTTCTTAAGCTCGCTAATATCCGCCTCAAGGTGCATCACCTGATTAGGATAATAGTCTCTCTCACCTATGCCCGGCTGGATAGATGAGTCAATAGCATCTCTAATCTGATATATATATTCTTTTAACATCTGAGTGTTGCCACTTCCGATGGTGTAAGCCTTTTTATCAACGCCCTCTTTACCTATCAGGTAAAAAGCTTTAGCGCAATCTTCTACGTATATGTAGTCCCATATCTGCTCCCCTGGTGTAAATGCAAGAAGCTCATTCTTAAGCATCGCCACAACTGCAGACATAACCATAGTGTAATCGTTGTCGCCAGGGCCATAGCAACTAAGTATTCTGCCCCAGCAGTACTCCATACCAAGCTGAGTCGCAAGTGCCTTTGTCATAAGCTGCGCACTGTGTTTTGCTATGCCATATCCTGTAACAGGATTCTTTGGCAAAGTATCGCTTAGTTTGCCCTCCACCGAGCCAAACTCGGCCTGACTGCCTGCACCCACAAACTTTTTGCAGCCCAGTTGCTTTGCAGCCTTGACTGCCTCAAGGGCCCCCTTGACGTTTTGCTCCTGCAAGAGCAAATCATTTCTGCTATCTCCATAGCAGCCATCCCAGGCAAAGTGATAAAAGATATCTGCCGACTCTATCATTTCTGACAGCTTTGACAGCTGGTGCAGGTCGCACTCAATCACCTCTACCAGGTCCGACTTTATTAAGTTATCTATCTTGCTGCTATTTGGGCGCACAACTGCATACACCCGGATGCCGTCTCTGGCCAACTGCCTTGCCAGCTCCGAGCCTATCATGCCTGTTGCACCTGTAATAATAGCTTTTTTGATTTGTAATGTACTCATAGGATTCTATTATAACTGATAAATGGAAGGAGTCATAAACTCTATATCCAGCTCTTCCTTTATCTTGTCTATCTCTGCCTTGATTGCCTGGTTGCGGGCCTTGGCATCCATGGCAAATTTGTGCTCTAGTTCCTGGTCGTAATAGCTCACGCTATAGCTCTCTTCGTAGCCATCCATACCTGCTATTATAACCTTCTTGGCTCCTAAACCTCTAAGCAGTCTAAGGAGCATTACGCCTGAGTTATCCACCAGATTGCCATTCTCCACAGCAAAGTGTTCAAAGGATACCTTGTAGTCTGAATCTGCATCAACATTGCTTGTGACAATGGTCTTGGTGGTAGAGTCTGTCTTGATTTTCCTAAAACGCTTCATGTTGTTAGAAAAGACATAATCAACATTATACCCTACTGGCATAAAATTTACAGCAATCCTGACAACCTCTGTTTTTTCCTGAATCTGCTGCTTGTATTTCACGATGCTGTTTCCTGGTGCAATCATAAGTATTGTCTTGCCATTTAAGGCAGCTTTTAGCTTATCCAGTTGAGCCGCATCATCGAAAGGCTTGCATAGGTATGACTGGTAGTATTTTTCCGCCTTGTCCTTTGAAAAGAATGCCTTGTCCTCCTCGGAAATGGAATCCAGCAACAGGTCGAAATCCTGCACATTTAATGTGTCTTTATTCTCCATGTAGACCGCATAGTTTGGATGACAGTGCTTTGAAGCAGAAAGATAAAATGGCAACGAGTATCCCCACTGCTTTTTCTTGTAAATGTCTGTCAGATATTCATCCATTATTTCTAACATTGGCCCAACATCATAGCTGGTGCCGTAGTTTTCATTCATGTACTCGGCAAAAAGCTCCAGGTTGAGATTGCCTGCACCTCGCCCCATGCCAAATACGCAGGCATCTATAATCAAATCTCTTTCAAGCTGCTTTTCCACAAGAGCCTCTGCATTACCAAATGCCTGCTGCAGATTGTTGTGAGCGTGGTAGGCAAGCACGATGTCTGGTGCCATATTGGCATCTGCCAGCTGACACAAGTGTAAGAACTGCTTTCTCTTGATTAGCCCAAAGCTATCCACAATAGACATGGCAAATGGATTTAGCTGGTTAAACCTGTTTATACCTGCTATAAACTCCTCATCGCTATACTGGTCAGTCCCTACAAAGTTGACAGAGATAAAATATCCCAGCTCCTGTATGTGTTTGCAGTACTCATAAGCTTCATCTATTTTGTTTTTCTTAAAAATCACCCTGATGCCATCGATAGATGTGCCATCATAAGGACTGATGCGCTCCAATGGGATTGGATTGCTCATATCAAGCATACCCAGATATTTTACTTTTTCATTCTTTGGAGCAATGATTTCAGCAAAGCTTTCAACATCCGGGAATAGAGAGCTGTCTTCATCATTAACATCACCCTTTAAAAATCCCACTTCAAGCATTTCTATGCCGGTCTTTACAATCTTGCTGCAAAAGCCCTGCATTATCTCTTTGCCAAAGTTGAAATCATTTATGTAGCCGCCGTCCCTTAAGGTGCAATCTAATAGATAAACATTTCTCACAAACTATATCTCCTCTACCATAGGAACAATCATAATCTTTTCTAACTCTTCACGAGGTAAAAATGGTGCCAGATCCTCTAATGGAGGACTTACCAATGTGCCGTCAGGAAGCCTCTTGGTACTGCTCTTTGGCTCCCACACCTGCTTGGTGTCTGTAAATATCTCGCAAAACAGTGGTCCCTCTGTAGCAAGGGCTTGGTCCACCACTTCCTTCATCTGCTGGTTGCTGTGTGCACTTAAATACTGATATCCAAATGCTTCTGCCAGCTTTTTAAACTCTGGAAATGACAAGTCCCCTGACTCCTCGCCAATACCAACCTTGCAGTGGTCACTAAACAGGTTGGTCTGAGTAAGTCTGATTGAATGATAACCACTGTTGTTTATCAAAAATATCTTGATAGGAAGTCTGTTGGTAATAATGGTCTGCAGCTCCTGAAGATTCATCATTATACTGCCGTCGCCCTCAAGACAGATAGTTGTTCTCCTGCCTCCGCCAAGACAAGTACCTATGGCAGCCGGCAAGCCATATCCCATGCTGGCAACCGCACTATTGTTGGCCATTCTGCTTCCCTTTTGGATTCGGTAAGCCTGATTGCCTACCACACAGCAGGCCCCATTTGAAACAGCTGTAAGGCTGTTTTCTGGCAATTTACTGCTCAGGTAATCTATAAAGGCATATACATTGGCTGTGGAACCATTTTCCTGCCAATGCTTTTCCTGAACTACAGGATAATTAGTCCTCCAGCTGATACATGTATCAATCCATGCTGTATCTGTAAATACTTTTCCGCCATCGATGTTTCTATCAATAGCCGTAAGGAAATCCTTGGCATCGGCCCATATTGGCATCTCCACGTGAAGTGTTGGCTTTTTTAGCTCAGCCTTGTCGATGTCTACCATGATGACCTCTGCTTCCCTTGCCCAGGTCTTCCAATTGTAGCCCACCTGCCTTATGGAAATACGGGTGCCCACAGCAAGAATCAAATCTGCGTTTTGGATAGCCCAGTTGCCTGGTCTGTCACCCATGTTTCCTGCGCGGCCTGTATATAAAGGATTGTCGTTTTCAACTAAATCAACTGCATTCCAGTATGTAACAATAGGGATGTTTAGCTTATCTGCCACCTGCCTAAATATGTCGTAGGCTCCTGATAATCTAATGCCATAGCCAGCATGAAATACCGGACGCTTGGCATTTTTAATCTTGTCTATTACCTGCTTTGCAACCTCATCAGAAACTGCCTGTGGTAAATCCTTATCGTCCTCTGCAGGGTTATACCCTTCAAGGTCGTCAGTCTCTATAATCATTCCCTGATAGTTAACCGGTATATCAATCCATGATGGGCCTGGTCTACCAGTCTTCGCAAGATGGAGCGCCTTTTCAAGAGCATAACGAATAGTCTTTGGGTCCTCTATCATAGTGGCATATTTTGTCATAGGCTCTACGGATTTGACAATGTCATATTCCTGGTCGCCCATGGCTCTAAGTGGTGTCTGCGTATACTGAAGAGCATACCTTGCTGTAGTGTCATGACGCACCTGTCCCGAGATGATAAGCATAGGAATAGAATCTAGCCATCCTCCGAGCACACCTGTAAGGGCGTTGGTGCCTCCTGGTCCTGTTGTAACACATACAGCTGCTATTTTATTGTCAAGCCTTGCGTAGGCCTCCGCTGCAATAGCACAAGCCTGCTCATGGTGGTTGTAAGTGACCTTTAATCCCTGATGATGGCCAAGGGCATCATTGAGATGCATGGCCCCGCCGCCTACCACCGAAAAAACATCTGTTACTCCATTATCTACTAAAAAATTTGCAACGTAATCTGCTAATCTAATTTTCACGAAAATCTCCTGGTCGCCAAAATACTGGCTTTATTTTTCTACGGCCTCAGTAATTACTTGAGCCATGTAATCTATCATTGCATCTGTCATTCCCGGATATACACCTACCCAGAATGAATTGTTCATTATGAACTCGGTATTATCTAAGTCGCCTACCACTCTATATCCATCTTTCCCCCTCATCTGGTCGAAGCAAGGGTGCTTAATAAGATTTCCTGAGAAGAGTAGTCTTGTTTGGACATTGTGTTCCTCGATGTATTTTGTAACATCATTTCTCTTCACGCCAGTTTCTGGCTTTACAGAAATGAGGAAGCCAAACCAGCTTGGCTCAGAGTTTTCAGCTGGTACTGGAAGTATGAGCTTATCTGCCGCTGGAGAATTTGCCAAAGCATTATAGAGCCTATCCCAGTTGTGGCGGCGTCTTTCAATAAAGCCTGGAAACTTCTTGAGCTGCTCAACACCAACTGCAGCCTGCAAATCAGTAACCTTAAGATTGTATCCAAAGTGGCTGTATACATACTTGTGATCATAGCCCTGTGGAAGCTGACCATACTGACCATCATATCTATGTCCACAGAAGTTGTCCTGACCTGATGGGCAGATGCAGTCGCGACCCCAGTCGCGGAATGAAAGAATAAGACGATGCAACTGTGGGTTGTTGGTATATACACATCCACCCTCGCCCATTGTCATGTGGTGTGGCGGATAGAATGAAGATGTACCTATGTCGCCCCATGTACCTGTGAACCGAGTCTCACCATCGATTGTGTACTTGGTTCCAAGGGCATCACAGTTGTCCTCCACAAGCCAAAGGTTATTCTTGTCACAAAATTCCTTTACAGCCTTTAAGTCAAATGGGTTGCCAAGTGTATGAGCAATCATAACAGCCTTGGTCTTTGGGCTAAGGGCTGCTTCTAACCTGGTAACGTCTATGTTGTACTGTGGCACTGTAACATCAACAAACACCGGTACAGCACCATACTGAATCATAGGGGTAACAGTTGTAGGGAATCCTGCTGCAACAGTGATTACCTCATCCCCTCTTTTAATCTGTCTATCGCCGAGCTCTGGAGCTGTAAGCGCCATAAAGGCAATTAGATTTGCCGAAGAGCCGGAGTTTACAAGGTGTGCAAACTTAACACCTATCCACTTGGCAAATTCCTTTTCAAACTCATCTGAAAATCTGCCTGTAGTAAGCCAAAAATCAAGCATTGCATCCGTAAGGGACTGCATCTCCTTTTCATCATATACACGGCTTGCATAGCTGATACGGTCACCTGGTTTAAAGTCTGCCTTTGACTCCTTTGGCTCCTTAAAATCGTGGTAATACTCTGCCACCATTGCTTTTATTTGTTCTCTAGCCTCTGCTTCGTTATTCCAATTTGACACTGGTAAATACACTCCTTATAACACGCAAAACGACGAACGTACTTTAACAGATTAACTGTTCTTTCCGCTCGCCTATTAAAATTCTATTTTATATTTTACAACAACTGAACTATGAATTATACCTAATTTTACCATTTAATCCATGGCGCCTTGCCTGCTTTCACCAATTTCTCTAAAGTTTCCTTCTCACGAAGGTTGTCCATACACTGCCAGAAACCCTTGTGGATGTAGCTCATCAGCTCGCCCTGCTCTGCAAGCTTCTCTAGGGGCTCTCGCTCTAGTACTGTTTCATCCCCCTCAATATAATCAAATATTTCCGGTTCAAAAACCATATATCCCGCATTTATAGGCACGCTGTCATTAATCATCTTTTCACGGAATGATTTGACTGCGTTGTCGCCGCCTATATCCAATATTCCCTTGGTCTGGTCCTTCAGTACTGCTGTAAGGGTGGCAACTTTGCCATTTTCCTTGTGGAACTCTATAAGCTTATTGATATCTACATCGCAGACACCATCACCATAGGTCATAAGGAAGGTCTCATCCCCTACATACTTTTGGATACGCTTAAGTCGTCCACCAGTCATGGTGTTAAACCCTGTGTCTACTATTGTAACCTTCCATGGCTCTACTGCAGATTCGTGAACAATAAGCTCATTTTTACCATTTCGATAATCAAAGCTTATATCACTTCTGCGAAGGAAATAGTCCGCAAACCACTGCTTTATTATCTGCTGTTTGTAACCTGCACAGATAATAAACTCGTTGTGACCATAGTAGGAGTATTCCTTCATGATGTGCCATATGATAGGCTGCTCGCCTATATCTACCATTGGTTTTGGCTTGTACATAGATTCCTCAGAAATCCTTGTGCCCAAACCACCTGCTAATAATACTACTTTCATGTTGTTTGTTATCCAATTCTGGAGTTGGATGTCCCCCTTCGAATGATTATGTTATTAGTTCTAAATGTTTAACCTATTTTGCCAGGTATTTATAAAATAAATTAGTATTGGCATCTGTAGAAAAATTCATGGATTCGAATATCTGCTCTTTTCTAGCCAGAGTCTTATCTTCTTCCTCAAAGGTTTCGCGATTTTGGATAGTGCGGATAAACTCATTGGCTGGGGTAACAGAACCAATAGCAAGCACTACTAATATTGCTATAATAAGTGGCTTTCTCTTATCTTGAAACGCTTTAATTATAGCATCTATCATCGCAAGGAACAAAACCATCTGTGCAGGAATGCAAGCGCGCATACAAAAATCTGTGCCTGCACCAATTATAACTATTGGGCATACTAGCAAAACTATCAATGCACATATATAAATAATATCATCCTTATTGTCCTTTATCGTAAATGCGATAAACGCCCCTATTTCTATTATAAGGAATAATACATACTTTAATACATTGTTATTTTGGGTAGCTTCATTCTGAGTACCGACTACAGCTCCATGTATTGCTAAAAAAGCCAACCAGACAACTAACAATACCGTATACACTATGAGTTTATGAGAAGAAAGCACATAGACTATTCTATGCCATACAAGTGCAATGTTTTTAATAATCTTTGGAGTATAAACTCTCCATGAATGATTTACTCTATAAGCTCGAATTTTCTTGGTTAATATTCTTAACAGCAATACAACAGCAGTTAATCCCACTATTCCTGCTATGATTATTGCCACTATCTTTTTAGGACTTAATTGCGCGTTATTTATGTCACCCGTATACTGTATTGCTCCATTTCCTCCAAAGAGCATTGCCAAAACAATGGTGCATATTAAACCAACTACATTTTCATAGGTGAACATCGAGTAGAAAAATGCTTTAAAAAAGCCGCTGCCTTTAGCTTGAGCAATATCTTTGCTATTTTTATATATAATACATAGTGCTATTGGAAACAGTCCTACCATAGGAAGCGGAGCCGAAAGAACTCCTGCCGCCATTATTAAAACTATTGAATCGTTTTTTTCTATTAATAAAAGCAATGTAATCAGCCACGCATAAACAGCCTGATTGAATACCCAGAAAAGTTGAGTGGTAAAGCTTGAGAACTGATAGCCTGGAAGCCATAATTCAAATTGCGATCCAAGTTTCAATTCTGTAAAACCTTTAAAGTTATAAACAAGCCACCCTAAAACATCCATTCCACTGAAAAAGATTAGTAGAATTAGTGGCCATAATACTATCTTGTTTAATCTGCGACATAAAAATCCGTAAACTAAAACCAGACCTACAATGGCCCATATATACTGAGCCATAAATCCCGCTTCTATACCATACTTATTTCCGATAAAAGCCGGCAACATCCAAAAGCCAATATAATATGACATTCCTCTTGGACCAGAGGCAGTTCCTTTTATTACTGGCCAGTCATAATCCACTAGCAGTTGAAAGATTTGATTTCTCCAAAGGTGATCTGTGTTTTGCCACGAGTATCCACCTATACCAGAATAGTATACCCATGCCAATAATAGTATCAATGCTATAATTACTTTCCATGCGTCTCTTAGCTGAAAAGCAATTGAATCAGGTCTCAATCTTTTTATCATTCTAGCCAGACAAATTACTATTGCCAGGGTAAGTGGAACCCCTGTAATATAAAGCTTTGTCCAACCGAAAATAAAAATAATTAACGGGATCAATATATATATATATGCTATTGCTTTTAAAAAATCTATTTTTTTCATATCTTACTATCTCTTTGATTTACTAACAAAACCATAATAAATCAATAGCGTCACAAAAACGCATCCAAACATTATAAAACTACTCTTTACTTTCTCTGCCATCGTATATTCCTTAACAGTGTAAAAAGTAAAGGACATAGGAGAAAATTCCACTCCCACACCATCGCCTATATCTAATCTAAACAATGTATTTGCCGGACATTTTACATCAAATAAATATGAGTTTCGTCCACCCTTAATTTTAAATGGGATGGAATCACTTTCATTCATTTCACCCTTTTCATCCGCCCAGAATAATTCTGCGTAGATTATTTCCTCGCCTTCTACCACACTATTTACCATAGATTCCTCTGTCGAATACATAGATAAATCTACTTCAACTTTATCCACCGTTCCATCGGAATAGAAAAAGATGTGTGGATCAGGAGTATTTGAAATCATTCTATCTTCTAAAAAGTCATACCCTTCTGAATCACACTGGGACCAGTCAGAAATAATGGTACTTCCTCTATGAATAAACATAGTTTTACCAAATACTAACACAGTCACAACAGTTAAAAGAGCAGACAATATAAAAATCATTATCAGTGGCTTTTTCAAGTCTTTTTTCATCGTTTTACCTTACTTATTACTTTATTCTTTACACCTGTAAGCAACTCTATTGTAAAGCTATCCCTAATCATTATCAGAGATATTCCATATGTTAATGCCCCTGAAAGAACCATTATCAATGTATTGATAAATTTAGGTGCAAGCACACGTCCTTCAAAAAACAGCACTACAGACATTAATATTCCCGCCAAAAAATATTTCCAACTGTTGAATAGAACCTTAGAAAACTTTATGCTGTCTCTGACAAAAACAAATTGTGCCATTGTAACCGCAAACTCTGCTATTACAGAAGCAACAGCCGCGCCTACGGCTTGATATCTGGCTATCAAGAAAATATTCAAAGTAAAATTTACAACAGCTCCTATACACACCGATGCTGTAAAATGATTTTGACGCTGGGTTGGAACCATATATTGAGTTCCAGTTACTGTACTTAGACCTATTGCTATCATCAATAGTGATAGTATTTTAAGCAATACTGCTACAGCCGCTTTTTTATCTCCAAAAAACCATGGCACAAAATTATCAGAAACCAGTATTAATCCTAAACACAATGGTATTCCTAGAAACATTACTGCCCTATATGACTTGTACATTAGACTATCTATCTCGTCTTTTTCATTGCGTTTGTAATGATATCCTATGCGAGGAATCATTACTGTACCAATGGCTGTAACTACTGACAACACTACCTTGGATGCGCGCATAGCAAGCTCATAAAAACCATTTTGCTGGAATTCATCTTTTGTGATAACTCCAATCATTGTTTTATCTAAAACTGTATAGATTTTTGTCGCAATGGTTGGTAAAAACAGTAATAATGCAGGCCACAAATATCTCCATGGTTTAATCTGCTTTCCCTCTGGCAATCCGATATATTTAGGTAAATATCCCCATAAAGAGGCATTTGCTATAAATGAAAATAACGCCAATCCTAACGCATATTTAAAAGTATCATCAGGGCCTTTTATAAATGTAAAAATATATATAACATTTGCTATTTTAACTATAAAATTTCTAAATATTATCTTTCCAAATTCTTCCATTCCCTGAAAGAACCAGGAAACATCAACAACCGTTGCAAGAACCGTAAAGGTCATGGCATAGAAAATATTGCTATTTTTTTGAAACCTCGAAAAAATTACATATACTATCAGCGCAGTAATTGATGTTATTAGTTCTAGAGTTTTAATGCTCCAGAATGTTTCACTTCGCTTTTTCTTATCATCCTGAACATACGATACTTCCCTTTGTCCCAAAATGGCCACACCAGGTGTACCAAAAAGAATAAAATATGAGACAATAGATTCAACAAAGCTTACTTTTCCTATACCTTTCTCATTTAACACTCTTGAAATATATGGTGTTGTAATGAGCGGTACTATCAGTATTAATATTTGATATGACAAATTATAAATGTAATTTTTCTTAATGCTTTTTTTCATAAATTCGTCTTTCCAGTTATAGCACTGTTGCCAGGTTCTCAACCTGATCTATGAATACAGACTTTTCATTCTTGATTTTGTTTCTATATTCTTCGTAAAGCTGGTTATACTTATCATAATCAGCAAATATATTTTCAATCAAACTTTTAATTTCCTGCAAATCTTTATTAGCACAATCGAATTTCAAACTATCAGGAATTGACACATCTACATTGTTGGCAGCTGAACCATATTTGCTTGTAATTATACAGCATTTCATAGTTGCAGATTCTCTTGGCAATCTATCCTTACCAGGATGATTTCCAAAATCTATATATATCTTTGCTTTTGTCATGTAATCAATAACCTGATTATTGGTTAATCCTCTAAGTGGTATAAACTTTATTTCAGGACAATACTTTATCAACTTCTGAGTAAACTTCTTTCCCTTAGCCGGATTATATAAAACTATGTTTTCTTTCTTTGACTCATCGACATTATCCGAATAATTAAAGTATTCGTCATTTATATAATCTGACAAAGGAATAATGTTATCTATTCCATGCTGATGCAAATATTCCTTTGCATATTCACTTTGGATTAAGTGTGCTTTCACATTATCCATTTTATTTAGCGGACAATTCTTTCTCTCTGGATAAGCTACGCGTCTATAGAGTTCCTTGACACATTCCAATGCTCCAGTTTGCTTATATACCATTGGTAATGGCTTTGGTGCTATGTAATTGTCTACACTCATCCACCAAATATACATTGAGATTCTTTTATATTTGAATAGTCTTCTAGTGTATGTCTCTGGAAGAATCAAAGAATTAGATTCAACATCTTCAATTTCACTCTCTAACACATATTCATTGACATACTTTTCAAATGCCGGATTTATATATTTACCATCCTCGGCTTCTGTATATGCAATTGATACGTCATCTCTTCTTTTTTTTAATTCATACACAAATTGATGTGCCAACTCTGTTCCACCTGTTTTTAAATATGGTGGACATAAAATGTATATCATATTCTTCTATTATATAACCTGTGGTTATACTTCTCCTCCTGTTTTTAGATGATCTATTCCTTCAAATATTCCTATCCAAGCGTCAATATCGTATAGCTTTATATAATCTCTTGTATCTGCGCCTGGCTTCCTCAAAAAATTACAAATGCCTTCTAATCCCTCAGATATAATATATATATTATCTTTTCTATAAAAATCTTCTTTTTGTATTGATTCATTTGAAGTTATAAGCTTCTTTTGGAAAAATAGTGCCTCAAGTGCTCTGAGAGTATATCCCTCCTGACCTGCCTGATTAATCTCTAAGATGGCTTTGCTCTTTCGAATGTTATCTCGCACCTTATAGTATGGTATGTTAGGCTCACTTTCCTTGATGATATCAAATTTATAAGAAACACCGTCTTTTTCAAGTTGCTGTCTGATTGATTCTATTTGATCATGGCGTCCCTTGTCATGTCCCACAAAATATACGTCATACTCAGGCTTATCATCCTGCACATCATTGGCTCCGTAATAATACTGAATATTCTTATGCATATTGTATTTCTCACAATCAGCCTTATCAAAAGACCAAAGTTCTGTCTCGTCATCCTTGATAAGACTAGGCAGGCTTTTATTGTTTACTGGATTCCAATACCAATAAATTATGCGTATATCCTTTTTCTGCTTGCGAATCCAAGACGGTATGGTGCGAGTCAACTCACTGGCGTGAACTATAACTGTATCATATTTATCCAATCGGTTTTTCCATTCGCCATACCAGATGTTTGCACCGGGTATTATGCCATTTAGCCACAGTCTACGAAAAGCCCTTCCAACCTTATTATTTACAGGTGAAAAGAGTAAAGCCGCATGTACCCCTGCATCTAGCCAGGCATTAAACATAGGATCACTTTCTATGTTAGTTTCAGTAAGTATTAACGTTTTATTTTTTATTTCATTCAAACTATATTGATTCATTTTATTCTTTAATTCTTGATTTGTTAGCTTTATTCCTGCGATATAGTAAGCCAATATAACCTAATACACCAATAGGAAGCATCAAAGCCATTACAGCTTTACTTGGAACATCTTTAAACAGCTTTCCGTCTTTTAATAATATACAACAGGAAATGTATCCTATATATCCCCTAATCAATGGCTTTAAATATTTAGCATGTATTATATGTTGCCTATAATCTTCCCTAAATCCATTGGGGTTGTTAAACATGCAGTTATACACATCTGCAGTATAACCATCTGTCTGATATTCCTTTATCATCAATGGTTCTGGCAACATAAGTAATGGAACATCCGGCAATTGAATAGTCTTATAATCTTCTCCTACCAGCTTTTCACCTGGAAAAACTGGAGCATCTAATGTTTTGATCATGAATTTATTATTAAATACGTTAACTAAATCTCCACCGATTTTATATTTATATTTAAATTCCTGATACGTAGCTTTTACTATTTCAGGTGGAAATTCTGAGGATATTATAGTGCCATCTTCATATTGACACTTGGCAAATATTCCCACGACGTTATCATTACCATATTTTTGCCAATAATCCTCTATTTTTTCTATAGCGTCATCTACTAGCCAATCATCCGAATCCACTCCAAAAATCAACTCTGTATCGCATATACGATATGCAGCATCTCTGGCTGTGTGTATTCCACCATTTTCTTTATAAAAATATCTAATCTCAAATGGCGCTTCCTTTATCCATTTTTCAACAAGTGACTTGGTGCCATCACTGGAACCATCATCTATAATCTGCCATATAAAGTCCTTTTTGGTCTGGTTTAAAAGCGAATTATATACTCTTGGCAAAAGTTTTTCTCTATTAAAAGTTGGTGTATATACTGTTATTAAAGCCATATATCAATCCTTTTATTGCTCAGTGCCTTTAAGTACATCTCTTAAGTGTGCAAAATTGGCCGAGCCAAATGTGTTGCGCATTGCGCCTACTATGTACCTGCGAATCCTGCCCTTTAGGGAATTGCCATCTACGCCACCGTCTCTCCAGCTGCAGTCAAAATGATGAATCACATAGCTGTGTTTAGAAGGTTTCTTCCATATTCTGGAAATATTATTTGGGCAAAAATATATTTGTGGATAAATGATTATATCCCCCACCGTCTGTTTTTTGCCGTTAGGAATCATGCCTTTGTCTTTCAGCTTCCGAGAAATCATTGTCACGTTAGTTGTAGTATTCAGGCTGCCATCAGGATTAATAAATGACATATAGTGATACTGCTCCAGCAATTCTTTGATAAAAGCATCCTCCTTTTCAAAGGCCATGACTGCCGTAACAATACAGTCCCTAACCTCAAAGCCGGTGAAGGCTTTTTCTCCAAGAAATTCGTCCAATGGCTTAAGTGCCTGAACATCGGTATCAAAATAGATGCCACCCATTTTATTTAAGGCATAAAGCCTTGCGTAATCTGAAACAAAGGCCCACTTTTTAGCTTCGTAGGCCTCCTTTGTATACTTGCAAATATTTATATCAAAATTATCTTCATTCCACTCAATAATCTCATAATCTGGCATAAACTTTTTCCAGCTGTCTATGCACTCCTTTACAAGACCACTTTTTTCATTTTTTCCAAACCAACAGTAATGAATAATCTTTGGTATCATACTAATCTTCTTTTTTCTTTAAACTAAGTTTCTGTGAAATCATGCCTGCAATAAGAATCAATGGAACCCAGTACCCTCTATATCTCCATGGACATGTTTCAATATTAAAATACAACACATTGGCTAGTAACATTGCAAATACGAAATAATCTGCGCTACTTACCTTCTCAAATCTTTGTAATAAAATTCCTTTTATTAATGCCATCAACTCAAATGCTATTAATAGTAAGAAAATAATAATATCGTATTCTCTGGCAAAAAGTAAAAATACATTGTGCGCAATACCATCTGCCAGGCAGGTTGTATTCCATCCACCAAGAGGATTCTGGAAGGTAAGAATCAAGCCCTCATACATAGATTTGAATCTTACATTTCTAAGTATTCCTCCATCTCGACCAAGGAATGAATTGTGATATATATCACCCATTCCAGCAATGTTAAACGCCACCGCTACAGTGAACAAAATAAATAACACAACACCTGCTATAACCACATTTCTAAGCCATTTCTTGTATTTATCTGGAATGGTTTGGCGATTCTTGATTAGAATTGAAAGAATCATAATAAATGTAACTAAAACCTGCATGCATAGCTGAAGTCTACCGCGAGCCATAAACATATCCATGACCAAAGTAGCTATATTTAATATGATAATAGCTATTGCAAGTTTTCGATTCTTCTTAAATAAAACTATTCCTAAAAACAGCGCACTTGCTACAAGAATAAAATCAAATGTGTATACTGTTCTAGACATGAAATTACCTGTCCAGATTTCATTCCAACCATTCCAGCTCTCTGAAATCTCAATACCATCGTTATGATTGCAATAATTTATAACACCCTGGAAAAACAGACCTATTGTCAATGCCCCAGAAGCAATCGCCAATCGCTTATCCGAAGCATCTTTACTTTTTCCAACCAGTAGCTTTCCCACAACATAACTCATAGGCCATATTAATATGTACTTTAAAGTAATTGGCACACTTCCATGCCAATCAATCATGCCTATAGCAAATGCTGTAATAAACATTATTCTAAGGCCCCAGTCGTTATAAGCCTCTTTGTTCACAAATAATAACGCCAGACTTAATAAAGACCATACTAGAATTACTACTTCATTTGGAATTGCCGGGAACATCAGTCCATAGACAAAGACTGCTGCACATCCGAAGTAAAATATCTTATTCTCATTTTTTTCTATAAACGATTGCATTTCTCGACTCCTGTTTTCTTCACCCTGACCGTTCTTGGTGAAGGAATAATTTTAATTGTTATACTGATAAATCACGTACTTGCCGTCATCATAAACAAGCTCTTCATCAAGCTTGGATGTCTTTCTAAAGGTTTCCACACCCTGAGTATCCTCGGCCAGATACAAGCCAAAGAACTCGCCTGTAGGGATCTGGCTGTGGGAATTGTACTGCAGCCACAGGAATACATCATCGTATTCGTCATTCATGGTCCACATTTCCACCTGGCCGTTGGTAAGCTCGGCCACCACCTGGCTGCGCCAGAAGGATGCTACGCCCTTGGTGTAGCCCTTTTCCTCGATACAGTTGATTACATGAGCAAAGTCCTGATTTGCTCTAAGAGGATGTGCCACGTTGCACTTGATGATTCCAACTGCAGATCCAAGGAGTAGACCACAGCCTGCACCGATTCCTCCCAGGGAGAATACCTCCTTGGTGCTGAAATCCGTATATCCGAAGCTGTCAAAATACCACTTAAAGGTCTTTAGCCATGAGCCAGAGCCTTTGCCCCAGACCATGCCCTCCATATTTACAAAATTGTAGCGATTTACAAAAAGCTTGAGATTGATTCCGTATCCCATAAGGTTACAGAACATTGCTATAAATGTAATCACTGCAAAACGATACTTTACGCTTGTCTTGTCAAACCAGCCATCCTTGCCGTTATTTCTAAATGAAAGATAGAGAATAACTGCTCCTGCCACTGCAAGTGGAAGGCATACTATTAATGTAGGTTTACTATTATGCTGCGCACTCCATAATATTTAGATGCGCACTGGTTGCAGTTGCCGTACTTGGCGTCTTCGCCAAGAGGCTCTCTAGGAATCTCGTCCAGGCTAACGTAGTAGGAGTACTGGCACCAGTCTACGTTATCTCTATCAATGACTACGTCGGCGTCAGGACCGGCGGCGATTACTTCCTCTAATATATCATCCCAGAACTCCCAGCTTTCCTTGATAAGGGCTGACTTCTGGTAGATATCATACTGAATTATCACTTTGTAGCTTCCAGAGCGAAGGGTATATAAGCCTCCTATTATAATCACAAAAAGGCTTATAACCACTGCAACTCCTCCTCGGAGTTTTCCTGAAGCAACCACCTCTTGCTCTTGCCCACTGTTCGCTTGAGCTTCTGCCTTCTTGCCACCCAATTGGGTAAGCCACGCCGCAAAAGCATAAACTGCTATTGCCGAGCCTATGAAAATCATGTAGTCCCCTACATAGTAAGCTCTAGGAGTAAACTCAGAGTCAATCTGCTTGGCTGCACCGTAAACGTAAAGTAACATTCCGCTAAATGCAGAGGCCATCACACAGGCGTAGCCAAATGCTATAACAAAAATATTCAGCTTGCGCTTACTTCCGGCGTAAATACCTATTATAAAGATAAGCACAATCAAAACCAGCACCCATGGCTTGGTCTGAACTGTCATAATAAATCTGTCTACAATTCGATGAGCCGTAACATAAATAGCATCTCCAAGGCCATAGTCATCCTTGGCGCTATCCTCGTTGGCCATTCTCTGGCCGATACCAGGGGCTGTGACCATCAGCATGCCAGTCAAAATATATAATCCCAATGGAATTAACTTTCTTTTCCACTGGCTCTTGTTCTTAAAATCCATTACAAACACAAGAAGCACATAGACAGCACCTACAGCCACGCAGTACATCATGCTGGTGCAGGTGATTATGCCTGCAATTATCATAATCGCGTATCGCTTCTTGCTATCAGGCTCAGCCAAGTGTCTGAGGATTGCAGCGGTTGTGATAAGCCACATGGCCATCATTCCAGAATATCCAGGTGTGCCAGACCACCAGTTATACACATCACTGTAGTAATAGCTAGTTGTCAAAAGCAGTGCAACAATAAATGTAAGGATGTCACAGGTTCTAACATCCTCTATCTTAAACAAATATTTAAAAATAGTTCTGACACTCCAAAGAATGCCTACCATGATTATCGTATTTACGATAATCATGCAAATACCAAAGCTGTGCCCGCTGTTGTTAAATAAATAAAGCGGATTGAACAGCAATTGAACTACTATGGCAAATACTCCGGAATTGCCCCAGGTCTTGGTGTAGTTGTAAGCAATGCGGTGGAACATCTCAACAACGCGATTGTTTGACCACCAATCCAAGGCCCATGCAAAGTCGTCGTTTGCCGGCATTGAATAATATATGCTGTAGACAAAGCTTGCAAACACAAGCACATAGCCTACGACAAGTAGCCATCTGTGCCAGTATTTTTTATCAAATAAACCCTTCATTAATCTTCCTCATTATAGTTAATCACATTTTTGATTACATATTGTGGGGAGTTGTTGATGCTGATAAAAATACGTCCCACGTACTCGCCAATAAGTCCAAGTGTTATAAGAATAAGTCCGCCTAAAAGCAGCATTACAGAAATAAGAGAGCTCCATCCAAGCATTCTGTCTGGATTGGTAAACTTACTAATGATTGCATATAAAGCATAGATAAATCCTGCAAAAGCACTGAAGACACCACAGTAAGTTGCAAACCTAAGAGGCAAGATTGAAAAAGATGTAAATCCGTTCATCCAAAGTGCAAGAAGCTTTCTGATGCTGTATCCAGAAGTTCCTGCCATTCTCTCCCTGTGATTTACCTTTACATTGCAAATATTTTTGGTTGTGCGAAGCACGAGACCTATTACATAAGGATACGCTCCCTTGTATTTAAGCATCTCGTCCACAACAAAACGCTTAGCCGCAAAGTAACTTGATACATAAAGCTCCTTTGGCTTGCTTAGCATAATTTCTGTCATCTTTTTATTAAGGTGGCTGCCCCAGTTTCTAAAGCCTGAGTGCTTCTTGTGCTCATACTGGGCATATACCACATCATAGCCCTCTTCAATCTTGGCTAAGAGCTTGTCCACCTCGTCAGCTGGTGTCTGGCCATCATCGTCAAGACACACAACCACATCTCCAGAAGCAAAGCTAAAGCCTGCCATAAGGGCGGCATGCTGTCCAAAGTTCTTGGCGTGGTTTACACCAATAATATTTTTGTTTGCAGCACAAAGAGACTGAATCACTGCATAAGTGCCATCCGGGCTGCAGTCATTTACCAAAATGATTTCGTGGCTATAACCATTTAATGTACTCATCTTGGTCTCAATCTCAGTCACCACTGTCTCTAATGTCTGTTCTGATCTATAACATGGAATTACAAATGAAATTTTCATTTAACTAGCTCCTATTTATTAAACTTTGCAAAGAAACATACATCCTTTGGCTGACCATCTATCCAGATGTCTGCCACAAATGTGCCCTCTTTTACAAATCCATTATTCTCACACGCCTTAAGTGATGCAGGGTTATCCGCCAAAATCCTGCCATACACCTTGTGCATATCCAGCTTGTCAAAAGCGTACTGGGTTACAAGGCCTATCGCCTCTGTGCCTCTGCCACCGCCGGCATAAGCTTCCTCCCCGATTAGTACTCCGTACTCACACTTTTTGTTGTCCCTATCTATGTTCACCAGATAAGTGCTGCCTATCTTCACATTATCTTCCTTGTCCCAAACCACAAACTGAGCAACCTCACCTGTCATAACCTTGTCTCTAATCCAGGCCTCCTGCCCTTCAATTGTAAAAGGCTTTCGGTATAAAAACCTGGACTGAACAAACTGGCTGTTGCGCCATTTTACAAAAATAGCTGCATCCTCAAGAGTCATGGGTGTCAAATATATTTTGTTGCCTTCTATCCTTAAACTATCTGTTTGCATAGAAATCCTTTACCACCTTTATAACCTTTGCGTGATCCTCATCTGTGAGCCCATAATACAATGGAAGTCTCACAAGTCTCTCGCTCTCTTTTGTTGTATAAACATCCTCGCCATTAAAACGACCATATTTCTTGCCTGCTGGAGCAGTATGAAGTGGAATGTAATGGAATACCATAAGGATGTCATTTTCTTTGGCGTAGCTAATAAGCTCTGAGCGCTCCTTTAAGTCCTTACACTTAATGTAGAACATGTGGGCATTGTGCTCACATCCCTCAGGAATAATTGGAAGCTCTATCTTGCCAGCATCTGCCAAATCCTTGAATGCCTCGTAGTACTTGTTCCAAGAATTCATTCTGTCATCAAAAATCTTGTCTGCCTGCTCAAGCTGACCATAGAGATAAGCTGCGTTAAGCTCTGATGGAAGGTATGAAGAACCAGCCTCCACCCATGTGTATTTATCAATCTGTCCGCGGAAGAACTTAGCACGGTTAGTACCTTTTTCGCGGATTATTTCTGCAAGTTCAATATCCTTAGGATTCTTTAAAAGAAGTGCGCCACCTTCACCCATAGAATAGTTCTTGGTCTCATGGAATGAAAATGCGCCAAAATCACCGATTGTGCCAAGAGCCTTGCCCTTATATGTACTCATGATACCCTGTGCTGCATCTTCAACCACAAGGAGATTGTGACGCTTAGCAATATCCATAATAGCATCCATCTCACAAGACACACCTGCATAGTGCACAGGAACAATAGCCTTAGTCTTGTCTGTAATGGCTGCCTCAATCTTGGTCTCGTCAATATTCATTGTATCTGGTCTAATATCGACAAATACCGCCTTGGCTCCACGAAGCACAAATGCGTCTGCAGTTGATACAAATGTATATGAAGGCATTATCACCTCATCACCTGGCTGAATGTCGCACAAAAGTGCTGCCATCTCTGTGGCATGTGTACATGATGTGGTAAGTAAAACCTTGGCACTACCTGTCTTGTTCTCAAGCCACTCGTTACACTTCTTAGTGTATTCGCCATCACCGCAAATCTTGCGCTTTTCAATTACGTCGTTTATATATTTTGTCTCTGTTCCCACAAAAGGTGGTACGTTAAATGGAATCATAGTATGCTCCTTTTATTAATGAATAAAATTGTAAATTATTATTCCGTCGAACTCATCTGCCCTTGTGACAGTGACATTTGGGTTCCGGACTGTGACATAATCAATAAGTGTATGGGAAACCTCTGTGCCGCAGAAATACACGTTTCCACCTACAAACTGATCGATGAAAAGTGTGTCAAAACCATTGGCATGAATTTGTTTCCAATACATTGGTGTATTGTACACCCATCCGCCCCAAAATACTAGATTTTTTGGAACGCCATTTTTATACACAGTGAATGGGTCCGCTGGAAGAGCCAGTGACAAATCGTAGATGTACATGTTGTCAGGGTGCTCTATTGCGTAGTTTTCCAAGCTGTTGGACTGATTGATGTCCGCCTCACGATAAATATCATGAGCAACTGTGTATGTATATTTAACCATGTTTGTGTCAGGCTTTAATGCGAAGCCTGCAATCATGATAACTGTCATAAGCCCTGCAGTGGCGATAAGAGGCTTTTTGCTTTCAAGCTTTGAAAGCTCCTGTATCATCAGGGCCACCGATGGCACAAAGAAAATAAATACCAGCGCCTGGTATGCTCGCATTGGGAAGCGTGCCTGTATCAAGAAATAGATTGATACCACTGCAAACATTCCAAAGAGGGCATCTATTGTAAGGATTGCTTTTTTATTTATAAGCTTTCTGAGCGCCATGATATTAACGAGTAGTAACAGGGCAATCCATATTACCACCTGAATGTTTACTACCTGGCTTGCAAGGATAAGATTATACGCACGCTCTACGTACTCTCTTTTTGTAAGGTCTGCTCCCTGGTACGCATTTACGATAGTAGCAAAGTTTTCTGTGGTAAGATTCTCATCCATAAAGAACCAATTGCTGGCTGCATTATAAAGGGATTCATCCCAGCCTACTGAAGCATATACTCCGTTTACATCTTCCTCGTATGACAAGTGAGGATAATCTATCCATGTGCCTGCCTGTGCGTAATATTCATTAAACTCAGCAATACCTATAGCTTTTTCGTAGATGGCGTTGCTGCCGAAGGCAAGGACCATAGCGATAATCATTATTATTGCCTTTTTGATGACAAGCCTTCTGCTGTCTCCATTTTCTGTGAAGAACTGGAAGAGCATAATAATAAGCACTGCTGCAAATCCTACTAAACCGAACTGCTTGCGAATGCCATATGCGCATACCTGCATAATTACTGCAATGACGAATCTACTTTCCAAAAGCTTTTCAGATTCCATGCTGGCAATAAGGCTGCAGGCTGCAGCTCCTGCCACAAGGCCTGCTGTAGCTGTATACTGCAGGGCGGTTGAAAAATGCATAAAGCAGAAAAGAAACATTATGATAAATGCAACTTTTCCAATGATGCTTTTAAAGCTGGTAGCTATAATCCAAAGACTGGCTGCCACCATTCCAAGCTCAAATATGGTGTACCAGGCTAGGCTAGAATATATTCTATAAAATAGAGCGATTATTCCATAATAATAGAAGCTTCCGAACACAGTGCCGGCTTCCGGTGTGCCTGTGGTATAGCCAGCTGTAAGGTACATCAGCACCTTGTCATCATTATTTTGGAAACAGATTGGACAGATAATCCAAAGGGCGGCCAGGGCCAATACCACTATTACTAATGAAACAAGCCAATTCTTTTTTTGTACCATTTCTTGTATCATTTCCTACTCCTCTTCCTGCACTAAGTAGATTGGACGCTTTTTTGTTTCAAGGTATATCTTTGCCATATACTGTCCCTGAATACCAAGGCATAAGAGCTGAATACCTGAAACTAAAAGTATGATACAAACCATTGATGGCCATCCGTTTGTTGGGTCACCAAATATAAGTGTTCGAACAATAATGATTATTATAAAAATGAATGCTACAAGGCACATAATACTTCCAAATACAGATGCAAGAGTCAATGGTGCAGTGCTAAACGCAACGATGCCATCTATAGCATAGATAAACAACTTCCAGAAAGACCATTTTGTCTCTCCAGCCACGCGCTCCACATTTTCGAATTCAAGCCATTTACGCTTAAAGCCTACCCAGCCAAAGATACCCTTACTAAAGCGGTTGTACTCACCCATAGAAAGGATGGCATTTACGACCTTACGAGTCATCATCTGGTAGTCACGAGCACCATCCACAATATCAGCACTGCTGATTTTATTCATGATTCTGTAGAACTTACGAGCAAACCATGAACGAATAGGTGGCTCACCTTTTCTATCAACACGACGAGTAGCCACGCATTCATATTCACCACTTTCAATACAAGAAAGCATCTCCGGAAGCATTGATGGTGGATCCTGCAAATCTACATCCATGATTACCACATAGTCACCATGGGATTTTTCAAGACCTGCATAGATGCCAGCTTCCTTGCCAAAGTTACGGGAGAAGGATACATAGTGAACACGCTCATCCTGCTGTCTTAATTGCTTGAAGACCTGCAGTGTGTTGTCCCTAGAACCGTCATCTACGAAAACAAACTCGATATCCACGGTAGCAAGCTTATCTTCCATTTCTTTTATTGCGTTGTAAAAAATCGGTGCTGCTTCCTCTTCATTGAAGCAAGGCACTACAATTGAAAGTAATTTTTTCAATGATTTTTCCTCTTATCTTGGGTAATTTATTGTAATGGATTTCTTTGCATAATAAACATTTGGAAGTATCTGCTGTGAATCATAGAAAGCATCCAAATCCACTGCATAAACCTCTCCTGGTTCCATTCCTGAATAAAGGAAGTATTTGTTCCAAGAGACATTGTAATCTCTGTCTACAACCACATCCTCGTCAGCGCTCTGCTCTATCTCAAGAAGGATTCCATTCCATAAATCGTAGCTTGCTGCTATTTCAGCACGCTTTGCATACACTTCATAGGAAACTGTAGTGGCGTAGCGGCCTGTGACAATAAGTGCCATAGCACCAAGCACTGCTACAGCAGTTGCTGCAATATATCCAATCTTTTCTAAATTCGTATTTACGATATATCCAATCCACTGACCTATCATAAGAGCACCAAGGCATATAGTGATTTCAAAAAGGAAATCAAATACATACTGCATACGCACATCAAGGTAAGTACGAGTCATTCCACGACCATATACATATGGAAGGAGGCATCCCATCCAGATACAAACTGAAGCAATACCATAAAGAATGATGTTGCCAGGCTTGCTCTTCTTTCCTGTGCTAAGTGCAAAACCAATGATGATGAGCACTGCAATGATAATCAGTGTAACTGAACGTTCTTTTAAAATGGCCATGCCAAAGAACTTTACATCGGCGATAGTCTGGATTACTGAATTGCTAACTGATACTTCCTCTGTGTACTGGCTCTGGCGAGCAAAATTGCCAGGAGCTGCCACTGCGATGAGACCTGCGATGATATAGCAAATCAGTGGTAAATATTTCTTAAACAAGTTTGAAATGTGCTTGTCAAATTCCTTATTAATAAGAACTATATAAAGGAAGAAAATACCAAGTGGTATATCCAAGGCTGTGGTGTTGGCAGCAAGTGTGCCAGTGATGATAGCCCAGATATAAAATTGTTTATTTCCTGTCTGGCCGAATCGAATGATGTAAGCTGCTGCCAGGAACATGAATGCCATATTCATAGGATAAGCAATCATGCCGACATACCAGTTGTATGCCTCTACGTAATAGTAGTTTTCGATGAGCATCACTGCTGTAAAGAAAGTGATGACAGAAGCTACTAAATCTGATTCTGTGTGGTTACAAAGCATGTATTTAACGATTGTCTTTACTCCATAAAGAATGGCAGCCATGCAAAGCAAGAATGCAATGGTCATGTACACACCGTATGCGTGTCCTAAATGAATATGGAGATTAAGTGGGTTTAACAAAAGTTCAAAAACGAAAGCAACCATAGTGCCACCTCTTTGTAAAAAGAAGAAAGGCACTGCTGCAAAAAATTCAAAAAATGAGTTGCCATAAGCATCCCTGCCAAGAGCCATAGCAAAATCGTCGCTGGCAGGAACCGAATAGTATATAGAATAGATATTTGGTAGAAATAAAATCAAATATAAAAGTGCGAATATAATCTTTGTTTTATTCTTGAGAATTTTCTCAGCCATTGGGGCCTCCACATATATTTTCTTTCATCTATTGCGATTTTATTATATAATCACATAAGTATTAAAAATTATAACATAAAGCTATTTTTATATCAAAATTAGGAGATTATTCATGATATTCAAATTTGAAGAA